>JALWYP010000474.1 GCA_026992695.1 Flavobacteriaceae bacterium | reverse complement strand
TTTTTTTTTATAGTTAGGCAGCCAATCTAAAATTGGAAAAAATTGTTTTATATTCATATAGGGCTGTTTATTAAAGTGGTGCAAAGATAGTGTCAATTTGTACTATTAGTTAGTAACTTTAGTTACTAAGCCTTAATGCACTCTTTAAATACGGGAGTTTTGCAAGAATCTTTAAACTTGCTATGTATGGTTTCAATTGCGGTTTTTTTATCTGTAAAAAAATGATCTTCTCCTATTTTATCTAAAAACTCACCTTTGCTTAAAACCTTTTGACTTACTTTTTTCATTCCAACAAAATACACATCGCCACCCCGTTCACGCCATTTCGTTACTTCACTGGTTAGCCACTCGGCTCCTGCTAAATCTATAAAGTTAATTCCGCTTGCAATGATTAGTAGGGTTTTAACTTCATTTTCTTCATATAGTTTAATAAAGAAATTAGAAATGGTTTCAATCGCTCCAAAATAAATTGAACCATCAACTCTAATTATTTTTATACTCGAGCAAGACGCAGCGTCTTTATCACGTTTAATATTAATTAATTTTCGTTCTTTGGTTAGCCCGAGTTCTGCAATATTTGGTTTTGATGTTTTTTCTAAATAAAAAAATAATGCCATAAATATTCCTGCTACTAATGCTTCTTCCAATTCTAAAAACAAGGTACCTATAAGTGTTACAGCAAAAACAATAACCTCTCTTTTACTTGCTTTAAAAATGGTTTTAATATGTTTAAAATCTATTAAATTATACCCTACCAATAAAATAATACCTCCCATAGCGGGTTTTGGTAAAAAGGAAGCATAATCGGCAAATAATAATACCACCAACATAAGTCCTAATGCCGAAATTATAGCCGACATTGGTGTTTTTGCGCCGGCTTGGTAATTAATACTCGATCTTGTAAATGAAGCAGAACTTGTATAACACGAGAAAAAACTTGAAACAACATTAGATATTCCTTGTGATACAAATTCTTGGTTAGTGTTTAGTTTTTGATGCGTGTTAAGAGCAATTGAACGGGAGATTGCTACTGCTTCTACCAATCCTAAAATAGCTAAAATAAATGCACCGTTTGATAACATTTTCATGTTTTGCCAATTGAAATCGGGAGGGTTAAATGGAGGCAAATTTGAAGGAATTTTACCCACCGTTTCAATACCGTGATTCACGCCACCTAACCAAATAGCAATAAAACCACCTAGTATCATCGCAACTAACATATACAATTTCGATATTTTTTTAATTTTTCTTATCAGTAGCGCAATTAAAAGGGTTAAAATTGCAACAGCAAAGGCATACCAGTTAGTTTCTTGAATATGTTGAATGATGTATTCAATAATTTTATAAAAAGAAGAACCTTGCGGAACTTTAATTCCAAAAATATGTTTTAATTGTTTAAAAGCAATTAAAATTCCGGCTCCTGCCGAAAAACCAATAATTACCGAATTAGAAACAAAGTTTACCAGTTTTCCCATTTTTACAACTCCCATAAACAGTTTAATAACTCCTGCCATAAATGAAAGTAAAATGGCAAGCGAAACAAAGGCTTCTATATCTGAACTTGGAGTTACAAACTTGCTAATAATAGCATATAAGACAATAGAGCTAGTGGTTGTAGGACCGGAAACCAAGTGATAGGAAGAACCGAAAATTGCAGCTATAACAGGTGTAAGCATCGCTGTATAAAAACCATAAATAGGGGGCATCCCTGCAATCATAGCAAAAGCAACAGCTTGAGGAATTACGATAATAGTACCGGTTATTCCGGCAATTAAGTCGTTTTTCCAGTATTGTTTTGCTAGAGGCAACCAAGTGAGGAATGGGAATATTTTTTGAAGCATTTATTACTAATCTTTTCTGTTCACACCGTGACTCAAAGTCACGGTGTGAATTAAAATCACTCTTCTTTCTTATCTATATAGTACGTTGACTTATCTGGAGTAAAAGCACGTTTAAACCAAAGGGGTCTTCTTAACCCATCAGGACCAGGTGCAGGACGTGTCATTGCAAGCCATTCTTTATAAACCTCATGCGACTTATTAGTATCTACAAAAATATCACCGTATTTTTCACCTTCTTTAGGTTTTTCAATTCGTACTCGTTGGTGCCAACAGTGCATTCCACTAATAGGGTCTGGATGTACGGCGTGGGTAATGTTTTGGTGTACACCACCGTCTTTCCAGAAAATTCGTTTGGAGTCTTTATCATCAGATTCAAAGGGTTTTATTCCTGAAATGGTATTCATTTTCCATCCGCCTTTTCCGTCTCCTTCAATATTTACGGTATTGGTTGCCCAACGATTCCCAATTTTGTCTTGTGGTCTTCGCCATCTTCCTATATGGTGCGAACAAGCTACCACTCCAGGTTTCATTCCTTGCGTTACCCAAACTTTATCTATAAAATATCCAATATCGGTATTCATTTTTACTAAATCGCCTGTTTTAAATCCCCATTTTGCAGCATCGTCTGGGTGCATCCAGATGGGGTTTCTATTTGAGATTTCGACCAACCATTTTGCATTTCCTGAACGGGAATGAATCAAGGTTGGCAACCTAAATGTTGGTACCAAAACGTATTCGCCCTTGGATTTGTCTAAGTTATCTAAATGAATATGGCTTTTTAAATATTTTGGGGTGGCATATTCTGGCCAGTTCCAATCTACCATGGTTTGCGAATAGAATTCGTTTTTTCTAGATGGTGTTGGGAAACCAACTACTGCTTTACCATTAACCATTACACCAATGGCTTTTCCGTTTTTAGAAATTACATCGGTTTCTGGGTCAACGGTGCTTCCTTCTAATTGTTCTTTGGTTAAAGGAGTTTCATTTTTCTTGTACGATTCACCTTTTTCAATTTCAAAACTACCATATTTTTGCATGTATTGAAGTTCGGTAATTCCTTCTTTTTTTGCAGCTTCGGGTAAACCTGGTACACGTTCAAAAATATATTGGTAGTATTCGTCTATGGTAATTTTTTGTCCGGGACGATACGGCGATTCAAAATGTTTACGGATACCCATACTACCGTCGGGGTCTATTCGCCAAGAAAGTTCAATCCAGAATTCATCTTCTTCCCAAACTTCTCCTGGGTTGGCTTGGTAAGTATATTCTACTGGTTTTCCGTTTCTTCGAGCGGCTTCCCGTAAAACGGGTTGTCTAAAAGCTACCCACGTGCCTCCGTGTGTGGCATAACTGTTTATGTCATGTCGTTCGGAAGCCAATCCCATTGGCAGCACAAAATCGGCATAAAATGCTGTTTCGTTCCACGTTGGTGTTAAGGCAGCGTGTAAGCCAAATTTAGATTCGTCTTGAAACATCTCCATCCAAGTAAATCCGTCGGGATAGGTCCATACAGGATTAAATACCCTAGAGAAATACATGTCCATTTTTCCTCTTCCTTCTTTTAAGAAATGAGGTAATAATTGACTCATTTCAAAAAACGCTAATGGGTATTC
>JALWYP010000473.1 GCA_026992695.1 Flavobacteriaceae bacterium | reverse complement strand
GGTTAGCAGGGTATTATATTTTACCAACGATTCCGGTACAGAGGCGTACAAAGTAAAGATACCGGAAGATGACTTCACCATCCAATCGTTAGAGGAAAATGCTACTATGTTGCAACCGGCTTCAAAAAAAGCGGAGACTTTAAAGATTGTTGGTAGTCGATCGCACCTTAACAACGATACGAAATTATTTATTGAACAACTGGAAAAAGAAAGACAAGTTGAAATTGTTTCAAAAGGAAGTTCATTAAAATTTTGTTTAGTAGCTGAAGGAAATGCGCATATATACCCGCGTTTTGCCCCAACAATGGAATGGGATACTGCCGCCGGACAAGCTATTTGCCAAGCAGCAGGTGTAGATGTAATAGACAATAATACCGGTGAGCCGCTGTTGTATAACAAAGAAAATTTATTAAATCCTTACTTTTTGGTTTCGGTTGTATAAAAAAGAATCTCATACACGCAGTATTTTAAAAGGTATTTCTTGGCGTATTATTGCTACTACAGATACGGTTTTAGTAGTACTTTTGGTTACTTCTTTTTTCGGAAAACCCAATCTGGAACATGCTTTATCTATAGGTTTTTTCGAGTTTTTTATAAAGCTTTTTGTGTATTACATCCACGAGCGAATTTGGCAAAATTTCAGAAAAAAACAAATTAGTGTTAAACAAACCATTTACAAATCTATTTCGTGGCGGTTTTTTGCAACAACAACCACCTTTATTATTTCCGGAGTTGTTTTAGAAAGTTTTAATGAAATTGCACTTTTTATCGCATTAGCCGAGTTATTTACTAAATTTGCACTTTATTATTTCCACGAACGGTTATGGATAAAAGTTCCGTTAGGAAAAATTAGAACGTATTTTTATAAATTACTAAAAAAATAATGCAAAAAAACGTCATCCCGCATACCTTCACAATTACGCAAGAAGAGCGTAGTAAACTAAAAAATCATGCGTGTTTTTTATTATGGTTTACAGGCTTGTCCGGTTCGGGAAAATCTACTATTGCCAATGCCGTAGAAAAAGCACTATTTAATAAAAAAATACATACCTACACGCTGGATGGAGATAATGTACGTAAAGGACTTAATAACAACCTTAGCTTTACACCAGAAGACCGCACCGAAAATATTAGACGTATTGCCGAAGTTGCTAATTTAATGATAGATGCCGGTTTGGTGGTGTTAGCAGCTTTTGTTTCGCCTTATCAAAAAGACAGAGAAAATATTAAACAAATAGTTGGTACGGATAACTATGTCGAAATTTTTATAAACACACCAATAGAAGAATGTGAAAAACGTGATGTAAAAGGGCTTTATGCAAAAGCAAGAAGTGGAGAAATTAAAAATTTTACCGGAATAAACGCTCCTTATGAAGCACCTGTAAATCCCGATATTGAAATTGACACAACACAAGTTTCCGTAGAAGAAGCGGTTTCAATAATTTTGAATAAAATAAAGAATAAATTAAACCCCATTAACTAAAACCCAAATGAGCAAGTATTATTTAAATTACCTAGATGAATTAGAAAGCGAAGCTATTTTTATTTTACGTGAGGTATGGGCGCAATTTCAAAATCCCGTTATCTTATTTTCGGGAGGAAAAGATTCTATCTTGGTAACCCATTTGGCAAAAAAAGCATTTTATCCATCTAAAATTCCGTTTCCTTTACTACACATAGATACGGGACATAACTTTCCGGAAACAATCCAATTTAGAGATGATTTGGTAAAAGAATTAGGAGCCGAATTAATAGTAGGCTCTGTTCAAAAATCGATTGACGACGGAAGAGTAGCCGAAGAAAAAGGGAAAAACGCTACCCGGAATGCGCTTCAAATAACCACATTGCTAGATGCTATTGAGGAAAACAAAATAGACTGTGCCATAGGAGGCGGTCGCCGAGATGAAGAAAAAGCAAGAGCAAAAGAACGTTTTTTCTCGCACCGAGACGATTTCGGGCAATGGGATCCTAAAAACCAACGCCCCGAATTATGGAATTTACTTAACGGAAAACATTTTGAAGGCGAGCATTTTAGAGCATTCCCTATTAGTAATTGGACCGAAATGGATGTTTGGAACTACATTTTAAGAGAAAATATTAAAATTCCGTCACTCTACATTGCTCACCAACGAGAAGTAGTTTGGCGAAACGATTCGTGGATTCCGGTTTCTGAACATTTAAAGCTAGAAGAAGGAGAAGAAATAGTTACTAAAAAAATACGCTTTAGAACCCTTGGCGATATAACCATTACCGGAGGAATAGAAAGCGATGCCGACACACTAGAAAAAATTGTTGCCGAAGTTGCCGCTATGAAACAAACCGAACGAGGAAACAGAACCGACGACAAACGAAGCGAAACCGCAATGGAAGACAGAAAAAGACAGGGGTATTTTTAATACTGAACTTGTTTCAGTATCTCATGAAAGAAAACTTAATGTTGAATAGAACTTGTTTCAGTATATTTAACGGATTAACTAAAACATGAAAAAAGGTTACACTTATATACTTAGTAATAAAAACAGAACAGTATTGTATGTAGGAATGACAGCAAATATTTATAAAAGAATAAAACAACATAAAGGAACTAAAGGATATGTATTTACAAAGCGTTATAATGTAAATGAATTATTATATTTTGAAGAATTCACAAACATTGTTGATGCAATAGCCCGAGAAAAGCAACTGAAAAATTGGCATAAAGAGTGGAAATGGAACTTGATAAAAAAAGTAAATCCTGAATTAAAAGAATTGATTTTGGATAAAAAAAATTAATTATTAATTACAACATTATTATTAAAAGATTCTGAAACAAGTTCAGAATGACGGAATTGAAAATCTTAACTAAAATATAAATCACCAACTCATAACCTTAAAAACCCATCAACTCATAAACTCACTACCTCAAAATGCAAATAGATAAAAACCAATTATTACGATTTACAACCGCCGGAAGCGTTGACGACGGAAAAAGCACACTTATAGGAAGATTGTTATACGACAGTAAAGCTATTTTTGAAGACCAACTACAAGCCGTAAGTAGCACCAGCAAGAAAAAAGGACATGACGGGATCGATTTGGCATTATTTACAGATGGTTTAAAAGACGAACGTGAGCAAGGAATTACCATAGATGTTGCGTATCGATATTTTACCACTCCCAAACGAAAATTTATTATTGCCGATACACCCGGACACATACAATATACCCGAAACATGGTAACCGGAGCTTCTACGGCAAATGCTGCCATTATTTTGATTGATGCAAGAAACGGAGTAATAGAGCAAACCAAACGCCACGCTTTTATTGCCTCATTACTACAAATCCCTCACATAATAGTATGTGTTAATAAAATGGATTTGGTAGATTATAAAGAAGAAGTTTATGAAGATATCGTACATCAATTTGAAGAATTTTCATCCAAATTATACGTAAAAGATGTTCGGTTTATACCCATTAGTGCTTTA
>JALWYP010000472.1 GCA_026992695.1 Flavobacteriaceae bacterium | reverse complement strand
CTGAAATAGTTGTTGTTTCTTCCTCTTTAAACCCAATGGTATCTTTATAAAAATAATATAGCGGTATGTAGGTAAAATAGAGTGTAGCAGCCATTCCTACAAAACAAATAATAATTCCTATTTGCGCTATAAGGCTTGCTATTATCATTAATCCGAAAAGAATAAGCCAAAATTTATTTCCTAATTTAAAGCTAGCCGAAACTATATCTTTTACTGAAAGTTTGGGATTAAATGCAAATATGGGTACGATTAGTTGCAACGGTACCATAACATAAAAAATAGGAAAATAACACATTAATAAGGCAAGTAGTGCAATACCTAAAGAAGCTAAAGAAAGTACAAGTATTTTTTTCCAATACTTAAAATACATAAAATATCCTCCTACCGTTTTGGGTTTTCCCGTATCTTCTTTTTTACATACCTGAAAAAAATGAGAAATAATAGCTACATTAATTACCTGCATTATAAAAGCCAAAATAAAAACTAACAGCACATACACAACAACTTGAATTGGAGTAAAATCTAATTCCGGTTGATAGTGTCTTCCATTCATAGAAGCTTTAAACATATCAATATACATAGTAAAGAAAGGAGCATACATTAACAGTAAAAAAGGAATTGAAACCAATAAGGATAGTAGCCCATGGTACAACCCTTGCAACCATATTTTTTTAAATAGTTCAAAACTTTTAGACAAATTATCTCCAAAATCTATTTTAGGTGCTTGTTCTATTTTCTGAAAAATATTGGATTGCATATGTATTGGTTTTAAAGTTAGTTGTGCAAATCTATAAAAAATAACTATGCCAATTTGTCACAATCGATTAATAAATTTGTAAATTTGCAAGCTAATTGTAGCGCATATAATTTATGAATACCGAAAAACTCATAGACGAAACCAAACAAGGCGAAACCCTTCAACTAAAAAATAATAAAAAGAACACTCGTAAACTTTTTATTGAAAGTTATGGTTGCCAAATGAATTTTAGCGACAGCGAAATAGTTGCTTCCATACTAACAAATCAAGGGTTTAACACCACTTCTCAACTAGAAGAAGCCGATTTGGTATTAATTAATACGTGTTCGATTAGAGATAAAGCCGAACAAACCGTAAGAAAACGTCTCGAAAAATTTAATGCCGTAAAAAAAATAAATCCAGGTATGAAAGTTGGTGTTTTGGGTTGCATGGCAGAACGATTAAAACACAAATTTCTGGAAGAAGAAAAAATAGTAGATTTAGTAGTAGGACCCGATGCATACAAAGACTTACCCAATTTACTTGAAGAAGTAGAAGCCGGTAGAGAAGCCGTAAATGTAATCCTCTCTAAAGAAGAAACCTACGCAGATGTATCTCCGGTAAGACTTGGTGGAAACGGCGTAACGGCATTTGTTAGCATTACCAGAGGATGCGACAATATGTGTACTTTTTGCGTAGTACCTTTTACGCGTGGTCGTGAACGAAGCAGAGACCCGCAGAGTATCGTTAACGAAATAAACAATTTGTGGAATCAAGGCTACAAAGAAGTAACCTTATTAGGGCAAAACGTAGATAGTTATTTATGGTATGGAGGCGGATTAAAAAAGGATTTTAAAAATGCCAGCGAAATTCAAAAAGCAACCGCAACAAATTTTGCAAAATTGTTAGATTTAGTAGCTACAGCCCAACCCAATATGCGATTCCGGTTTTCTACCAGCAATCCGCAAGATATGACCGAAGATGTTTTACACACCATGGCAAAACACAAAAACATTTGCAACTACATTCACCTTCCCGTACAAAGCGGAAGTACTCGAATCTTACAAGCAATGAATCGTCAGCACACACGAGAAGAATACATTCAACTCATTAATAAAATTAGAACCATACTACCCGATTGTGCCATATCACAAGACATTATTGCAGGTTTTCCAACCGAAACCGAAGAAGATCATCAAGAAACTTTAAGTCTAATGGAATATGTAAAATATGATTTTGGATTTATGTTTATGTATAGCGAACGACCCGGAACTCTTGCTGCTAAAAAATTAACAGACGATATTCCGCTTGAAACAAAAAAAAGACGCTTAAACGAAATTATTACACTACAACAAAAACACAGTGCGTACCGAACCCAACAAAATATTGGTAAAACCGTTGAGGTTTTAATCGAAAAAGAATCGAAACGAAGTGATAAACACTTGAGCGGGCGAACACCACAAAATACCGTTGTAGTTTTTCCGAAAGAAAATTACAAACCCGGAGATTTTGTATTGGTAAAAATAGATGAAGCTACAAGTGCCACCCTTATAGGAAAAGCTGTTGGTCAAAGTAATTTAAATTAAAACATCATCGCAATTGCGAAACAAAATATGGAAAGCATACAAGCAATAAAACAACGATTCGGGATTATTGGCAACGACCCAAAACTAAATCGTTCTATACAAAAAGCTATTCAGGTTGCACCCACCGACATTTCGGTATTGGTAACTGGAGAAAGTGGTGTAGGAAAAGAAAGTATCCCTAAAATAATTCATGCGCTTTCGCACCGAAAACACAACAAATATATTGCCGTAAACTGCGGTGCAATTCCGGAAGGAACGATAGACAGCGAACTCTTTGGTCATGAAAAAGGAGCCTTTACAGGTGCTACAGCTACTCGAAGTGGTTACTTTGAAGTTGCCGACGGAGGCACCATTTTTCTAGATGAAGTAGGCGAACTTCCCTTGCCCACACAAGTACGTTTGCTACGTGTCTTAGAAAGTGGCGAGTTTTTTAAGGTAGGATCGTCTAAACCTCAAAAAACCGATGTTAGAATAGTCGCTGCAACAAATGTAAATATGGCAAAAGCCATTGAAGAAGGAAAATTTAGAGAGGATTTATACTACCGACTAAGCACAGTAGAAATCATGCTTCCGCCTTTACGCGAACGCAAAGAAGACATTCATTTACTATTCAGAAAATTTGCTTCCGATTTTGCACAAAAATACAAAATGCCTACCATTAGGCTGGATGAAGGAGCACAACAGTTACTGCAAAACTATCGTTGGGGAGGTAACATTAGGCAATTACGAAACGTAGCAGAGCAAATTTCGGTACTCGAACAAAACAGAGAAATTAGCTATAACACATTAAAGGAATATTTACAAGATGTAGGAAGCAATCTTCCGGCAATTATTCCTTCTCAAAAAAACAAAAGCGATTTTGCCAACGAGAGAGAACTGCTTTACAAGGTGCTTTTTGATATGCAACGTGATTTAAACGATTTAAAAAAACTTACCTTTGAGTTAATGAATAATCCCAATTCAAATAACGTTCAAGAACAACACGCCGGACTCATTAATAAAATTTATTCAAACCCAGAGTCACAACCCGCAAATAATCCCGCAACAATTGTAGAAGAATCTACCGAAACCATAGAGAAACCAACCGTTGAAGTCATTAATATTCCTACTAACGAATCCATTTCTAAAAATGAAGATAAATAT
>JALWYP010000471.1 GCA_026992695.1 Flavobacteriaceae bacterium | reverse complement strand
GTATTGGATCGATCGATTGTCGTGGGACTACAACAAGTGGCTTGCATACTTGTCCCAAGAGACGGTGCATACGTGGGTAGGATATGTCGAGGGGACGCCGGCCGGTTATTTTGAATTGCAATTGCAGGAAGATAAGAACGTCGAGATTCGTTCCTTTGGGCTATTGCCCCAGTTCATCGGAAAGGGGTTTGGCGGCGATCTGCTGACGCGAGCGGTGGAGCAGTCATGGTTGCTTGGCGCACGGCGCGTGTGGTTGCATACCTGTTCGTTGGACAGCCCGCGCGGTTTGGCCAACTATTTGGCCCGCGGGTTTCGCGTGTTTCGCACGGAACAGTCGCGCGTGTGGATTCCAACCGTCCCACCGGGTCCGTGGCCCGGCAGCGCAACCGATACGATGAACATGTAGAGTTTGTAAAAAAACCTCAAGACAGAAAAGAATATAAAAAGGAAGATTATCAAGGTATTTTAAACGTTATTAAAGTATTAGTGGTTGATGACAGCGAGATAGATTTAATGATACTAACAAAAATATTATTAAAAGAACTCTATTTTAGCATTGACTTAGCCACCGGAGTACAACAAGCTCTAACCCGTGTTAAAGTAAATAAACCAGATGTAATCTTATTAGATTTAGTATTACAAGAGGAAGAAGGCTTTTTGCTTATCGAGAAATTAAAAAACAATAAAAACACGCAAAACATACCTATTATTGCTATTACCGCTCGTGCTTTACAGGAGGATGAAAAAAAATCGGAAGAGTTAGGCGTTTCAGAATTTATTACAAAACCCTACGATAAACACGAACTCATTACAAAAATAACGAGATTAGCAAGAAAAAATTAAATAGAATTATTTTCTGTTTAACAAATAACGGTAATCATCTAGGTCTATTCCGCCTTGAAAAATTTCGATAGAACGGTTAATTAATTTTTTTGCTTGTTCTTCGTTATAACCCAAACCAATAGCATATTTTTCAATTAATACCCGCTCTTCGTCATCAATTTCATCATCGGCAAAAATCATTTTAAACAAATCGTAAAATCGCTCTAATCGTTTTTCGGCAGAATTTGGAGGACTTATAGGAAATTGAGCAGGATTTTTTATTACTTTTTCATACTCGTGGTCGGTAATGTCTAATCTTCGAGCAAACCTCTTGAGTAAATTATTTTCTTTAGAATCAATAATACCATCACTTAAAGCAATGTTTGCCAAGGCTGCAAAATGACCTAAATTTCTAGAATGTTCACCACTTTGAAATAAATTTATAATAGACATAATTGTATGTTAATTTTCGGCAAATATAAAGTTTAATTTTTTTAATTCCTAAATCAAATAGTATCTTTGCCAACAATGAGCAAAACCGTGGTTTCTACACTGTATAAAAAGTCTTCGCAACTGCGAAAACTGCAAGAAACCATTGCCCAATCACAAACAAAATCTACCCTTTCGGGCTTAGTAGGGTCGTCATTATCCTTAGTGATTTCGCAACTATTTCAACAAATCGACAAACCGTTTTTGGTTTTGTTGAATAACAAAGAAGAAGCCGCTTACTACCTAAACGATTTAGAACAGTTGTTGGGCGATAAAAATGTGCTTTTTTATCCCAGTAGCTACCGTAGACCTTACCAAATAGAAGAAACAAACAACGCCAACATTTTGCTTCGTGCCGAAGTATTAAACCGAATAAACTCTCGAAAAAAACCGGCAGTAATTATAAGTTATCCCGAAGCTCTTTTTGAAAAAGTAGTAACCCGAAAACAACTTGAAAAAAATACCCTTAAAATTGCAGTAGGCGATAATTTATCTATTGATTTTGTAAACGAAGTGTTGTTTGAATATCATTTTAATCGAGTAGATTTTGTTACCGAACCCGGTGAATTTTCAGTTCGTGGAGGCATTCTAGACGTATTTTCTTTTAGCAATGACCATCCGTATCGTATCGAGTTTTTTGATGAGGAAGTAGAAAGCATTCGCACCTTTGATGTAGAAACACAACTCTCAATAGAAACTCAAAAAAAGATTTCCATAATTCCGAATATGGAAAACAAAATGATGGAGGAAACACGCGAGAGTTTTTTAAAATACATTGCTAAAAAAACTGTCATTTTTGTAAAAGATAACGATAATTTTTCAGCAACACTCGATAAACTTTTCAAAAAAGCTCAAGAAACGTTTCAAAATATCGCTTCCGAAGTATCCTTCAGTAAACCCGAAGAATTATTTTGTACTTCCGGCTTGCTACATTCAGAAATAGCTAACTTTACCCGTGTTTTTATTGAAACCCATTCAAAAAATGAAAACGCAATAACTTTTCATACCACACCACACCCTTCTTTTAACAAACAATTTAATTTATTAATAACCAATTTAAACACTCAATCTCAAAAAGGATATACCAACTATATATTTTGTAGTAACGAGCAACAAGCAAAACGATTTACCGATATTTTTGAAGATGTAGAGCAAGAGATTAAACAAGTTGAAATACTAGTTTTTCCGTTATATCAAGGTTTTATAGACCACGATTTAAAAATAACTTGCTATACCGACCATCAGATTTTTGAACGCTATCATAAGTTTCATATCAAAAACAGTTATGCCAAAAAGCAAGCGCTTACTTTAAAAGAACTCACCAATCTGGAGATAAGCGACTATGTTACGCATATCGATCACGGGATTGGAAAATTTGGCGGACTGCAAAAAATAGACGTAAACGGAAAACAACAAGAAGCCATAAAACTTATTTACGGTGAGCGTGATATTTTGTATTTGAGTATTCATTCATTACATAAAATTACCAAGTACAACGGAAAAGACGGTGCCGTACCCAAACTTTACAAACTGGGAAGCGGCGCGTGGAAAAAACTAAAACAAAAAACCAAAAAACGGGTTAAACAAATTGCTTTTGACCTTATAAAACTCTATGCCAAACGCCGAACCCAAAAAGGATTTCAATATGAGCCCGATTCGTATTTGCAATACGAACTCGAGTCTTCCTTTATGTTTGAAGATACACCGGACCAAACCTCCGCTACCGCCGATGTAAAACAAGATATGGAAAGCCCCAGACCTATGGATAGGCTTGTGTGTGGCGATGTAGGATTTGGTAAAACCGAAGTTGCCATTCGAGCGGCTTTTAAAGCAGTTGATAACGGCAAACAAGTTGCCGTATTGGTACCTACAACCATTTTGGCTTTTCAACATTTTAAAACATTTACCGAACGACTCAAAGAGATGCCGGTAACGGTAGATTACCTAAATCGTTTTAGAACTACTAAAGAACGAAAAAAAGTACTGGAAGAACTAAAAGACGGAACGCTGGATATTGTAATTGGCACACACCAACTGGTAAGCAAAAGTGTTGTTTTTAAAGATTTAGGCTTATTAATTATCGACGAAGAACAAAAATTTGGTGTTTCGGTAAAAGACAAACTCAAGACCATTAAAGAAAATGTAGACACGCTTACCCTAACCGCTACACCCATCCCACGTACGCTTCAGTTTAGCTTAATGGCGGCTCGGGATTTATCGATTATCACAACACCGCCACCCAATCGTTATCCCATAGAAACACAAGTTATTCGGTTTTCTGAAGAACTAATTAGAGATGCCATACGATACGAAATTTCACGAGGCGGACAAGTATTTTTTGTACACAACCGAATAGAAAACATAAAAGAAGTAGCCGGAATGTTACAACGACTCCTTCCCGATGCCAAAATTGGGATAGGTCACGGACAAATGGACGGTAAAAAACTGGAGAGATTAATGCTGGCATTTATGTCCGGAGAGTTTGATGTGTTGGTTTCTACTACCATTATCGAAAGCGGATTAGATGTGCCTAATGCCAATACTATTTTTATAAACAATGCCAATAATTTTGGGTTGGCAGACCTACACCAAATGCGAGGGCGTGTAGGACGAAGCAATAAAAAAGCTTTTTGCTATTTTATTACGCCTCCCTTCTCGGCAATGACTAGCGATGCCCAAAAACGTATTACCGCACTACAACAACACAATGAGTTGGGTAGCGGTTTTAACATTGCGATGAAAGACTTGGAAATACGAGGAGCGGGCGATTTACTGGGTGGCGAACAAAGCGGGTTTATTAACGAAATTGGTTTTGAAACCTACCAAAAAATTCTGCAAGAAGCCATTGAAGAACTTAAAGAAAATGAGTTTAAAGAACTGTATGCAAACCAAGAAAATGACAAACGTTTTGTAAAAGAAACCGTTATTGATACCGATTTTGAATTGCTTTTCCCCGACGATTACATTAACAATATTACCGAAAGATTAAACCTTTACAATAAATTAAGCACATTAAAAACTGAAGAAGAGCTACAAAAATTTGAAAAAGAGCTCATCGATCGGTTTGGTGAACTTCCCACACCGGTTACAGACCTTTTGTACAGTATTAGAGTAAAATGGGCTGCCATTACAATAGGTCTGGAACGCGTACTAATGAAACAAAACAAACTCGTAGGCTATTTTATAGCTAACCAAGAAAGCGAATTTTATAAAACCGAAGCATTTACAAACGTTTTACAATTTGCACAACAACACCCTAGAGAAGTTAGCATAAAAGAAAAACAAACCCGAAATGGTTTGCGATTAATTATTACTTTTGAAGAGATAACCACCGTTAAAAAAGCGTTGGAAGTTTTAAACAGAATAATGGCTTAATATTTGCCGTATAATACAAAAAACAAAACAATGTTAAAAAAAACACTTTTTACCTTATTGGCGTTTACTACATTGGCACAAGCCCAACATACCATTACCGGAACCTTTACTCCTGCCGAAAAATACAAATGGGCAATCTTATATAAAATGTCTCCAACAAGACCCAATTATATCTCGCAAGGAAAAATAGACAATGGTAAAATTACTTTTACACTAGATAGCACACAAACCAAAGGAATTTATAAAATTACGTATGACCTACCGCAAGAAGAATTTAATTTTGATGTGTTATTTAATGGTAATGAAGACATTACATTCACCTTAGACGCTAAAGAAGGAATTGTCATTCATTCTCAAGCAAATGATATTTTGGGTGAATACATGAATAAAATGTCTCAAATTGGTCAAAAAATAGGAGAATTTTATACCAAAGGCGATACAGATAAAAAAGCGTTGCTATCTCTATTTAACAGCCAAAGAGAAACTCAAAATACCTACGAAGAGCAAGCAAAAAACAACTTAGCTTACGAGTTTGTAAAAGCAAATAAACCGTATATTCCCAATGAATATATCGACGCAGTAACTTACATTACCAAACTACAAGAACATTATTTTGACACTATAGATTATACAAATCCCACATTGCAAAGTTCTAATTTTTTAATGGAACGCTCCTTGGGGTATCTGGTTGGTTTTATTCCCGAAACCGAAGATTTCACAACTGTTTACAACACAAATCTGGATGTAATTTATTCGCATATAAGTAAAGCCAACGACAATTTTCAAAAATCATTTCTATACGATTTGTGGCAACGATTGGTAAATTACAATTTAACTGATAATGCCAATTACCTATCTGAAAAATATCTTATTCCATTAGCAACTAAATTAGGTGATAACGAATTAGTAGCTATGCTTACTGAATATAAAAACCTTAGTATTGGTAATGTAGCACCCGATTTTTCTTGGAAAATTACAGAGGACGGAAAAGAAAAAACACAACACTTGCTTGATTTGGATATAGCACAAAACTATATCGTAGTTTTTTGGAGCAGTACTTGTTCGCATTGTTTAAAGGAAATACCTCTTTTACATAAATTTGTGAAAAATTTAGACAGTACTCAGTATAAAGTAATAGCGGTAGGATTGGAAGATGAAGATAATAACAATTGGAAAAGTGAAAGTTATTACTATCCGGAGTTTATCCACGTATTTGCTCCCGGAAAATGGGATAACGAAATAGGAAACAGCTACGGAATAACCGGAACACCTACTTATTTTGTTTTAGATAAAGACAAACGTATTATTGCAAAACCACAAAGTTTAGAGGAACTGGAAGAATTTATTACCCAAAAAACCAAATAACCTGTTTATTTACCGTACTCTCGTTCTACTTTACAAACCCGAACGGTGTATTTTTTATACCATTTTTCTTTACCTAATTGTTGGGCAATAAGGTGTTCGCTTTGTGTTTTCCAGTTTTTTATATCTTCAAGTGTTTCCCAATAACTAATAGTAATACCGGTTTTTTCGCGAGCAGAATCTATCCCTAAAAAACCTTTTTGTTGTTTGGCAAGTGCTTCTATTTTATGTGCCATTTCTGTATAACCTTCCGGATTATCATTTAATTCAGAAGTAAATATAACAGCATAATAGCTTCCGGTGGAGTGCTTCATTATTTATTATTGGTTAAAATATAATCCAGTACTTTTCTCATTAAATGTACACGGTCTATCCCTCTAACATTATGAGGATGCATAGGATAAGAGAAAAAATCGACTTGTTTTTTTGCTTCTACAAATGCTTTTAACAACGTCATGGTGTGTTGCGGAACCACCACTGGATCGACACTTCCAATAATTTCTAATAATTTTCCGTCAAGGTTTTGAACATAATTGTGAATTCGGTTTTTTTCAAACCCTTCTTTGTTTTGCGAAAGTCTGTCCATATACCGTTCGCCATACATTACTTCGTACCATTTCCAGTCGGTTACGGGACCCCCGGCAACGGCTGTAGTAAATACTCCGGGATGGCGAAGCATAAGCGAATTGGTCATAAATCCACCAAAACTCCAACCAAAAACAGCTATACGATTGGCATCTACAAACGACAATGATTTTAAATAGTTTATTCCTTTTAACTGGTCTTTAATTTCTTGTTCGCCAACTTGACGATGGATGATACTTTCAAAAGCAAAACCTCGATTGGCAGAACCTTGATTGTCTAGTGTAAAAATAATGTAGTCATTTTCGGCAGCCATCCATTGCATCCAAAGATTAGAACCTCCCAACCAAGAGTTGGTTACCAATTGCGCATGAGGACCGCCATAAACATATAGTAAAACAGGATATTTTTTATTGGGGTCAAAGTTTGCGGGTTTTAGTATTCTTCCGTGTAGGTTTATTCCATTATCGGATGTAATGTCTACAAATTCGGTAGTACCCAATTGAAATCCTTGTAGGGGATTTTCGGCAGTAAATACAGTATTTTCTTTTTCACCGTTAAGCGATTTTATTTTTATTACGCGAGGTACGTCTATTCCCGAATACGAATCGATTATGTAATTTCCGGTAGTGCTAAGTTGTACTTGGTGGGTTCCGGGTTCGGGAGTTAGGTCTTTTGTTTTTCCGTTTTTTAAATTTACCGAAAATGCTTTGGTCTCACGTGCATCGCTTCCGGTTCCTGTAATAAGCACATTTTTTTCTGAAGCATCAAAACCTAGAATATCATTTACTACCCATTTAAAATGCGTAAGTTGTTTAATAAACCCTTTCTTTATATCGTATAAATACAAATTATTAAACCCGTCTCTTTCGCTTATCCAAAGAAATGTAGTGTTGTTATTTGGTAGGAAAACCGCGGTGTGTTCGGGTTCTACCCATTTATCGTTGGTTTCTTCAAATAAGGTTTTTACTTTTTTTCCGGTGGTAGCATCATACATTGTAAACCACATATGATTTTGATCGCGATTTACTTCGGCAAGAAAAATATATTTTTCATCCGGTGACCAAGAAAGATTGGTAAGGTAATGTTCATCTGAAGTATCAATATCCATATAAACCAGCGAATTTGATTTTAGGTTGTAAACTCCGGCTTTCGGAATTTCGCTTGACATATCATTCATAGGATATTTAATATTGTTTAATGATGCCGGAGTAGTAGTAACATCTACAAGCGGATAATCGGTAACATTGCTTTCATCTTTTTGATAAAATGCTAATTTATTCCCATTAGGGCTCCAAAAAGTACCTTTGGTGATTCCAAATTCAGATCGGGCGATTGCTTGCCCCGAAACAATATTTTTATCTTTTATAGCGGTTACTGCAATCTTTGAGTTTGTAGGAGTTGCGATATATAAATTATTATCTATGGTGTATGCAATTGCCTTTGCTTTGTAGTTTAATTCTTGATTTTGGGCATCTTCGGGGAGTTTAATAGTTGCAGTTAAACTTTTGTTTTTATAATTGTAAAAGTAGGTAGAATTAGACGCAGAAAAAACGGCTTCGCTTGTGGTTACTACCGGAAATTGATACGGCATCCTACGTAGGTTAGGGACTGCCTTTTTTAGTTGCGAAAATAAAATTTCGGGATGTGCTTTAATTAGTGCCGGTAATTTGGCAATTTGGGTATAAAGTGATTGGTCTTCACCAAAGGCAAAACGGTCTTCGCCCTCCACCCATTGAAGTGATTTTTGTTCGGGATATAATCCTTTATAATAACCTAAAACAGCATCGTCAAGGGTTAAGTGTTGTGAGTTTTGGGCAGAAACAATTGTTAAAAATAACAGGCAAATAGTGCTGAGTAATTTCTTCATAATAAGCGAATTTATTGGTTCAAATTTAGGCATTTTATACCGAAAAGGCTAAAATTAAAAAAAACAATACTCAAATAATTGCGTGTTAGTCTTTGTAGTGGTATGCTTTTTTAGAGCTTTTCAAACTTTGCTGTAAAATGACGTAAAAATTTGGGTTCTTCGGTGATTGCGTACCCCTTTACTGTTTCTTTGGTTTTTAAAATTTCTTCAAATGTTTCTACTACATATTCCATATGACTTTGTGTATAAACACGTCTGGGAATGGCTAACCGTACCAGCTCCATAGGGGCGGGAATTAATTCTCCATTTTCATCGTATTTTCCAAACATCACTGAGCCAATTTCTACGGTTCTAATTCCGCCTTTTATGTACAATTCACATACCAATGCTTGTCCCGGGTATTGATGTGGAGGAATGTGGGTATATAATTTTTTTGCGTCTACATAGACCGCATGTCCGCCAATAGGCATCATCACAGGAACTCCCATGTTGTGAAGTTTTTCACCCAAATATGTCGTGCTTTTTATTCGGTAATGAAGGTAATCCGGTTCAAAAACTTCTTTTAAACCAATTGCAAGGGCTTCCATGTCTCTTCCCGAAAGTCCTCCGTAGGTAGCAAATCCTTCGGTGATGATAAGTTGGTTAGTACATTCTTGGGCAATTTTTTTATCCCTAAGAGATAAAAAACCACCCATATTAACCAGCGCATCTTTCTTAGAACTCATCGCTGCACCGTCAACCAAAGAAAACATCTCTTGGGCAATCGCTTCATAGGTTTTATTTTCAAACCCTGCTTCTCTGTGTTTGATGAAGTAAGCATTTTCTGCAATTCTACAACAATCTAATAAAAAAAGTACGTTGTATTTTTTGCATATTTTACTTACTGCTCTTGTGTTTTTCATACTTACGGGTTGTCCACCACCACTATTGTTTGTTACGGTGAGTATGACCGCACCAATATTCTCAGCTCCTTTTTGACGAATAAGTGCTTCTAATTGGTGGGTATCAAGATTTCCCTTAAAGGGATGAATTAACGAAGAATGATATGATTCTTCAATGGGAATATCAATGGCTTCGGCACCGGAATATTCAATGTTGGCACGAGTGGTATCAAAATGGGTATTGCTGACAAACGTTTTTCCTTTTCCGCCTAAATACCCATAAATAATCCTTTCTGCAGCACGTCCTTGGTGAGTAGGCAGGATATAATCCATTCCTGTAAGATTTTTTACGGCTTTTTCCATTGCTTTCCACGATTTTGAACCGGCATACGATTCATCCCCGCGCATAACTCCTGCCCATTGTTCTACACTCATTGCTGAAGTTCCGCTATCGGTTAAAAAATCAATAATGATTTGGTCAGAATCTAATAAAAAAGGGTTGTTATGAGCTTTTTTCATATATTCAATACGCTCTTGTTCCGTACTCATTAAAATCGGTTCAACCGATTTTATTTTAAATGGTTCGATGATAGTTTTATGTTTCATTATGTTAGGGTTATAGTTTTTCAAATCTAGCTTGGAAAAAACGTAAATATTTGGGTTCAAAGACCATTTTTAATCCTTTTATTGCTGCTCTATTGCTATAAACATATTCAACAGATTCTGCAATCACATCCATATGGGCTTGGGTGTAAACCCTTCGAGGGATAGTGAGACGCACCAATTCAAGTTTTGGATAATTGTGTCCTCCGGTTGTTTTGTTTCTGCCGGCAGAAACAATGCCCCTTTCCATCGTTCTCACACCGGAATCAACATAAATTTCGGCAGCCAATGTTTGAGCCGGAAACAAATCTTGGGTTAAATGGGTTAAGAATTTTTTGGCATCCAAAAACACGCCATGGGTGCCTATGGGATTTACAACAGGAACACCCGCTTTTTTTAGTTTTTCACCCAGGTATTGTACTTGTCCTACTCTTGCCCTAATGTGGTCGTCTTGGATAGACTCTGTGATACCAATAGCGAGTGCCTCCATATCTCTTCCAGCCATACCTCCATAAGTGTGTAATCCTTCATATACCACAACTAAGTTTCTTGCTTGCTCAAAAACTTCGGGATCATTTAGGGCTAAAAAACCACCTATACTTACCAAAGCATCTTTTTTTGAACTCATGGTAGCAGCATCGGTTAAAAGACAAATTTCCTTAACAATTTCGGCAACAGATTTTTCTTTATATCCCTTTTCGTATTGCTGAATCATATATGCATTTTCAGCTACGCGGGTCATGTCATGAACAATTTTAATGTTGTATTTATGAGTTAAATTGCGTACCTCTTTGAGGTTTTCTAAAGAGATGGGCTGCCCTCCTGCCATATTTACGGTAGTTGCAATACACACATAAGGTATTTTATCTGCTCCTTTTTCTGTGATTAAAGTTTCTAGTTTTTCCAGATTTACATTCCCCTTAAATCTAAAATCACTTTCTGAATCATGTGCTTCATCAATAATTACATCTACAAACGTTCCTCCTGCCAATTCTTGATGTAATCGAGTGGTAGTAAAATACATATTTCCAGGCACAAAGTCACCTTTTTTAATGAGGATTTGGGAAATTAAATGTTCTGCACCTCTTCCTTGATGGGTAGGAATAACATATTTATAGCCATAGTATTTTTGGATGGCTTCCTCCATGTGATAAAAGTTTTCACTTCCTGCATAAGCCTCATCACCCATCATAATACCCGCCCATTGTCTGTCACTCATTGCAGAGGTTCCGCTATCGGTAAGCAAATCAATATACACATCTTTAGATTTTAATAAAAAAGTGTTGTATCCGGCTTGTTGAATAAATTTTTCTCGGTCTTTTTGGGTAGTCATAAAAACCGGCTCTACCATTTTAATTTTGTAGGGTTCTGCCCAAGAACTTGTTCTTTCCATTTTGTATATT
>JALWYP010000470.1 GCA_026992695.1 Flavobacteriaceae bacterium | reverse complement strand
GGATTTAAGTATAAAAAATTTGCCGGATATCCCGGAGAAGGAGAAGAAAAAAAATACGAATGGTATTATTTAACAAGAAAAATGTATGAAGAAGGACAATAAAAAAGTGGTGTACTGGTTGCTAACCGGTTGCCTGCTAATTTTTATTATGGTCATCGTGGGTGGAATTACCCGTTTAACACATTCGGGACTTTCAATTACCACCTATAAACTCATAGAAGGCACCTTACCTCCTATGAATGAAGTAGAATGGCAAGCGGCTTTTAACCATTACAAACAATTCCCCGAGTATCAAAAAATCAATACTCATTTTACGCTTCAAGATTTTAAAGATATTTATTTTTGGGAATGGTTGCACCGATTTATTGGCAGAATGATTGGTGTGGTATTTATTATTCCTTTTCTTTATTTTCTAATAAAAAAACAACTTTCAAAAGCCACCATAAAAAAAGCTATCGTATTACTTGCGCTGGGAGCATTTCAAGGATTTTTGGGCTGGTATATGGTAAAAAGCGGAATGATAGACCGCCCGGATGTTAGCCATTACCGGTTGGCAATGCACTTAATAACTGCCTTTTTGACTTTTAGTTATACCTTGTGGGTTGCGCTCGATATTATCTATTCAAACTTCGGTAAGCCCGTTTCAAGTTTTAACTTAAAAACTTTATTAAAATTTACGTATTTGGTAGTGTTAATTCAAATAATTTGGGGTGCTTTTGTTGCCGGATTAGACGCCGGACTAATTCACAATTTTTGGCCTTTAATGAGTGAAGGAAAACTTATTCATGAAACTGTTTTTATTGAGCAAGAGCCCGTTTGGCGTAATTTTATAGAAGGAAAAAGCGGCGTGCAATTTGTACATCGGTATATCGCTTATCTTGTTGTAGGATTAATTTTTACTATTTGGTATAAAACCAGAAAGATGCAACTCACTCCATCTCAAAAAAAAGGGGTAAACCTACTCTTAGTAATTGTGTTATTGCAATTTACATTAGGCGTTTTAACACTTCTTTATCACGTACCTGTTGTGCTGGGAGTACTACACCAAGTAGGCGCTTTTTTATTATTGGCAACAATGACGTTTGTTGTACATCGGTTTCGGTAAAAATAATGCAAAAAACAGACCTACTGGTTTCTACTTGTCTGCCTATGGCAGAAAACCGAGTAAGTCTAACTAAAAAGTTGTAACTGATTGTTAGGTAAAGCACCTTCAAGCCTTAATAATTTCTTTTTAACAGATAAACCTCCTGCATATCCTGTTAAATCTCCGTTACTTGCAATAACTCTATGACAAGGCACCAATATTGAAAAAGCATTTGCTCCGTTGGCAGCAGCAACCGCTCTAATTGCTTTAGGATTATCAATCATTTTGGAAAGAGCTAAATAGCTTCGGGTGGTACCATAAGGTATTTGTGTTAGGGATTTCCAAACCTGTTTCTGAAAATCGCTTCCTACCCAAAGCATTTCTATTGAAAACTCTTTTCTATTTCCGGAAAAATATTCGGTAAGTTGTTTTTTTGTTTCAGCAATAATAGCATCTTCTCCTGTTTTATAAACGGTTTTCAGTTCTTTTTGAACTCGGTTATCAATAGTAGCACGCATTTTACGATACCGCCAATCGCATAAACATAAAACTCCTTTAAAGGAACCTAACATAAGTTCGCCTAAAGGAGTTTTAAAATAAGTTAAGTTTATTTTTTCTGAAGCCTCCAAATTACTCTCCAAGTAAAGAAGCTATTTTGTTTTCGAGTGCTTTTCCGCGTAAGTTTTTAGCAATTATAACTCCATTTTCATCTAATAAAAAAGTAGCCGGAATAGACCGAACATTATACATTTTGGCGATAGGCTCATTCCAGAATTTTAAATTAGAAATATGGTTCCAAGTTAATTTATCATCCTCTATAGCTTTTACCCAACGATCTTTTTGTCCATCTTTATCCAACGAAACACTTATAATATTTAAGCCTTTATCGTGGTATTTATTATACACTTTTACCACATTCGGGTTTTCCATTCTACAAGGTTTACACCAAGAAGCCCAAAAGTCGATAATAGTATATTTACCCATTGCTTCTTTTAACGAAAGCATTTTACCATCGGGAGTAGGTGCACTAAAACCGGGTGCTTTTTGACCCACTTCGGCTTTAGACATTGAAGACACTAATTCCTTAATATCTTTTACCATTGGAGAAGCTGCAATTTTAGGACTAAAATTAGCTATTATTTCATTGGCTTCAGTTGGTGTCACTGTTTTTTGAGAAATTAATTCAGAAAGCAACATTGCCGAAAAAATACTGTTCGGGTTATTCTTTACAATTTCTTTTTTATAGTTATTTTCTTCTGTTGCCAATGCCCTGTTTTCTTTTTGAATATTAGACGCAAGTGCATTGTCTAATTTTTGTCTGGCTTCTCTAAAACGCTTCATATTTTCGGCGCGTTTTTTACCAAACTCCTTCATTTTTTTTATATAAGAAGCATACAAAGCATTATCTTCTCCACCTTCAACAAAAGAGGCTTGTACACTATCTTTGTAAATAGTTGCCTTTAAATCTTCGGAGCCCGGAAAGTACACCACATTTGCATTTAAACTTTTAATACTTAAATAGTTAATTGCAGGGTTTTCCTTTTTAAGTAATTTTGCTTCAAATTTTCCATTATTCACAAAAGCAGAATCCAGTAACACGGGTTCTGTCATTCCTCTTTCAATAGAGTAAATCATGATTTTTGTACCATCTTCAAGTCCCGAAGCATCCCCACTAATTTTATATTTATTTTCATCTTCTTGTGTACAAGAAAAAGTGGTTATTGCAACTAATAAAAGCATCAAGTATTTCATAACGAATTTGTATTATTGTTTTCGCAAAAGTAAAGGATTTTTTGTGAAAATAAATTTAAAAGGATATTTCTTTTTAGCACTCATAATTAAGTCACAATAGTTTACCTTTGGCGACGATAAAATCTATCATTTATTTTTATAATGAAAAACAACTTATTTATTGCGATTGAAGCTGCCATTGAAGCCGGAAATGTTATAATGAAAGTCTATGAAAACGATTTTGATGTTGATTTTAAAGACGATAAATCACCTTTAACCATAGCCGATAAAAAAGCAGGAGCATTAATTAATGGTTATTTAGAAAAAACGAAACTTCCAATCATTAATGAAGAAAACAAACAACTCCCCTTTGAAATCCGAAAAAACTGGAAACAATGTTGGATAGTTGATCCGCTGGATGGCACTAAAGAATTTATTAAACGCAATGGCGAATTTACAGTTAATATTGCTTTGATAAAGGAAAACAAACCCGTTATGGGTGTTATTTACGTACCGGTTAGCAGGATATTATACTTTACCAACGATTCTGGGTCAGAGGCGTATAAAGTAAAAGTCGCCGAGGATAAGTTCACCATCCAATCGTTAGAGGAAAATGCTACTATGTTGCAACCGGCTTCAAAAAAAGCGGAGACTTTAAAGATTGT
>JALWYP010000469.1 GCA_026992695.1 Flavobacteriaceae bacterium | reverse complement strand
TAAAGAACCCATAAGCCCGGGACCCTTGGTAAAGGCAATTGCAGAAAGTTTATTTTTATTAATTCCTGCTTTTTCTAAAGCCAGTTGCACCACCGGAACAATATTTTGTTGATGGGCGCGTGAAGCAAGTTCGGGAACGACACCACCGTATTCTTCATGAATTTTTTGTGATGCTACAACATTAGAAAGTATTTTACCGTTACTAATAACAGCTGCGGCTGTATCGTCGCAGGAAGATTCAATGCCTAAAATGTAAATTTCGCTAGTCACTTAAAAACAGGTATAATTATTGGTGTAAAAATACTATTATTTTAAGGATATTTACAATTAAAAATTCCTATTGGGTATTCGGGTTATTTAAAGTAATTTTACAACAATTTTAAACCATTTGGCAATTATTAAGCGTCTAAAAAAAATAACTGTTCGGATTATTGCGGTAGTGCTACTGCTATTGCTTTTGTCGGTGATTTTATTATCCTTGCCTTCGGTACAAACTTATATTGCACATAAAGTAACAAATAGTCTTAACGAAAAGTACGGAACCAATATTCAAGTTAACAGATTAGGGCTTAACTGGAAAGGGGAGGTTGATATAAAAGGCGTTTATATTGCCGATCATCATAACGATACGCTAATCTTTTCTAAAGAAATTCAGACAACTATTTTAAGTTTTAAAAAATTATACGAGGGTGACTTGGATTTTAGTTTTGTTACATTAACCGGCGCAAAATTGTATGTTAAAACGTATAAAGATGAAACAAACGACAACCTTAGTATTTTTGCAAGAAAGTTTAAGCCTAAAAACCCCAAAAGCACAAAACCATTTCTTTTAAATTCGGGAGAGGTTACATTGCTTAACAGCCGAGTTAAGGTTACCGACGAAAATTTAGAAACGCCCGAAACCTTTAATCTTTCGCAATTATTTTTAAATGCCGAAAATTTTCAAATTAATGACGATATCGTTACAGCAAAAATTAAGCAACTTACCACACATTCAAAACGAGGTTTTGAAATCACAAATCTTAGTAGCGATCTTACCTATAACAACAACGGGTTGTTTTTAAAAAACTTAGTACTTGAAACACTAAATTCGTCTATTAAAGGTGATATATCGTTAGATCATGGTGGAAAGGGAATGGGTAATTTTGCTAACAATGTTACTATTAATGCTTTATTAACTAACTCAAAAATTGCAACAAACGATTTAAATGGTTTTTACAGCGAATTTGGGAAAGATTTAATTATTACACTTAACGGAAAATTAAACGGCATACTTAATGATTTTACTTTTACCAATGCCGAAGTAAAAACCAAAGGACTTTCATTAAAAGGAGATTATTCATTTAAAAATCTTATTAATGCAAACGAAGCCTTCAATATTACCGCAAACAACCATACCATTATTGCAAATTATTACAATTTAGCTGGTTTGTTACCTCGTGTTTTAGGAAGAAGACTTCCACAGGAATTGAAAAGTTTTGGAACAGTTAAATTTGCAGGAACTACCAGTATTACACCAACCCAGCTTACAACAAATAGTGTTTTAACAAGTGCTTTAGGCTATGCAAAAACAAATCTTATTATTAGCAATTTAAACAATCCGGAATCTGCCGCCTATAAAGGAAATATTGTTGTCGATAATTTTAATATAGGTTCTATTGCTAACACCTCTTCATTAAAAAATATCACGGCAAATTTAGATTTGGACGGTGTGGGTTTTTCTTTAAACAAATTAAATACAATATTAAGTGGTACGGTTGATGAATTTTATTTTGAAGGATATAATTATAAGAATATCGAAGTAAGCGGAAATTTTAAAAAGCCCGAATTTAATGGTATTTTAAAAATAGATGATCCTAATCTTAAAATGAATTTTGATGGTCTTATAAGTATGAAAGAAGAATTCAACAGGTATCATTTTAATGCCGATATAGAATATGCCGAGTTAAATAAACTCAATCTTTTTAAAAGAGACAGTGTCTCTGTATTTGTAGGAAAAATAAGCATGGATATGGACGGCACAACCGTCGATAATGCAATCGGTAAGCTAACATTTAAAGAAACCTTTTACCAAAGTGAAAATGATGATTATTATTTTGATGATTTTAAAATCACTTCCTCTTTTGAAAATAAAAAGCATATTATTTCTGTAAATTCTCCCGATATTATTGACGGAAAAATTTCGGGAGAATACACCATTAAAGATATTCCTAATCTTTTTAGAAATGCTATAGGAAGTATTTATACAAATTACATTCCTATTGAAGTAACCCCAAATCAATATCTGGATTATAACTTTAAGGTATATAGTAAAATTATTGAAGTCTTTGTACCCCAACTTCAATTAGGTGAGAAAACTCGAATTAGAGGCTCGGTATCTTCAGATGAATCTAAGTTCAAACTCAATTTTAAATCTCCTGAAGTGCTTCTCTATAAAAACTATCTAGAAAACATAAAAATTCAGGTCGATAATGACAATCCATTATTCAACACTTATGTTTCTATTGATTCTGTTCATACAGATTTATACAGTGTTTCTAAAATTAATTTTATAAACAAAACATTAAATGACACACTCTACATACGTTCCGAATTTAAAGGAGGAAACCGCTTAGAAGATCTCTTTAATTTGTCTTTGTATCATACTTTAAATGCAGACGGAAAATCGGTTGTTGGTGTTAAAAGGTCAGATATTACTTATCGTGAAAAAGTTTGGAATCTTAATGCAAACAATAATTCACTAAATAAATTAGTATGGGATAATGCGCTTAGAACTCTAAAAATAGACTCGTTAGAGTTAAGTCATAATAATGAAAAAATACAATTAGCCGGACTAATCAAAGACACTTCGTATAAGCAACTAAAAGTACGTTTAAAAGATGTAAATATTAATAGTATCGCTCCAAAAATTGACAGTTTAGATATTACCGGAGCCATTACGGGTGATATAGATTTTGTTCAAAGAGATAAAAATTATTTTCCAAATGCCGAAATTGTTGTTAAAAATGTTGCTGTAAATACTATTTTGTACGGTGATTTAAAACTTAACGTAGGAGGAAATCAAAATTTAACATTATACAATATTAACGCCTCACTTATAAACGAGGGCAAGCAGCACTTAAGAGCGGTAGGAGCACTGGATGTTTCACATAAAGAAACACAAATACAGTTGGATGTAAATATTAATGATTTTGATTTGGCGCCTTTTACACCCATAGGGAAAGGTGTTATTACCAAAATTAGAGGAAGCGTTTCGGGTAATGCCAATGTATTAGGGGCTATTTCGTCACCTACTGTTAGAGGTAATTTGCAATTGGAAGAAGGCGGGTTAAAGATTCCTTACCTTAATACCGATTTCGATTTTGAATCTCCTACTTATATTTCGGTAACAAAAAATACGTTCGATTTTAGCAAAACAGTTATTACCGATACAAAATATAAAACGAAAGCAAACCTTAGCGGAAGTATCACACATACTAACTTCAATAAGTGGGGATTATTTTTAAA
>JALWYP010000468.1 GCA_026992695.1 Flavobacteriaceae bacterium | reverse complement strand
GGAGTATCCGGCTTCAATTATGAAAATATATTTGGTTGAAGGTTCTGGTAAACTCATTTCAGCTATGTCTAAAAAAGCATCAACTAAAACCTTAAAATATCTAAAAGAATTGGATGTAGAGGTATTGTTAAACGAAATAGTTTCAGATTATAACGGCACAATAGTAAAAACAAAAAGTGGCAAACAGCTAACAGCAAAAAATCTTATTTGGACAGCCGGAGTAAAAGGACAATTACCGGAAGGAATAAACAAAAAATACTTAGTGCAAGGTAACAGATTAAAAACCAATAAATTTCTTCAAATAGAGGGCTTAACAAATATTTTTGCAATAGGCGATATTGCTGCAGTAATTACACCAGAAACACCAAAAGGACATCCTCAAGTTGCACAGCCGGCTATTCAACAAGGAAAAATAGTTGCAAAAAACATTTTAAACACCATAAATAAAAAACCTTTAGTTGCATTTCAATACAAAGATAAAGGCTCACTCGCTACAGTAGGTAAACGTAGAGCCGTAGCAGATTTAGGAAAACTAAAATTTGGAGGCTACTTTGCCTGGTTACTTTGGTCATTTGTTCATTTAATGTCTATTAGCGGTTTTAGAAATAAAATTTTAGTAGGTATAAACTGGATAATAAGTTATTTCACCTACGAAAAAAGCAACCGATTAATTATTAGAACATTTAAAAAAGAAAATCTTTCGTAAGCGTATAATTATGATAAAAAATATAAAAATAGTAGCTGTACTAATTTTTCTACAAAGTTTTAATTCTTGGTCACAAACCGAAATGTCTGTAGAAGGAAATGTTGACAATCTTCCAGTTAAAGAATATACCTTAACACTTCGACAAGAAAAAGTAATTAAAGCAGGCAAAGAAGTAATGGGAATGACTATAAATGGTACCATTCCAGGACCTACTTTAGAATTTACCGAAGGCGAATATGCCATTATTTACGTAAAAAATGAAATGGATGAAGAAACGTCTATTCACTGGCATGGGTTATTATTACCTAACTTTTATGACGGTGTACCCTACTTAACAACACCACCTATAGAACCAGGTCATACTTTAAAATATGAGTTTGCCATAAAACAATCCGGTACATATTGGTATCATGGACATACCATGTTACAAGAACAAGTTGGAGTTTTTGGATCGTTTGTAATTCACCCTAAAAAACAAACCTTACAATACGATAAAGAACAAGTCTTAATGCTTTCCGATTGGACTAATGAAAAACCCATGAACGTGTTGCGTAACTTAAAAAGAGGAAACGAGTGGTATAACTTTAGAAAAGGAACTTCTACTCCGTTAAATCAAGTAATAAAAAGAGGCGCATTAGGAGCACAACTAAAATTTTGGAAACAACGTATGGAAGGTGCAGATATTGCCGATATTTATTACCCTGCGTTTTTAATTAATGGAGAGCAGTCTGTAGAATATCCGGATTATAAACCAGGCGAAAAAGTACGATTACGCATTATAGACGGTGGTGCATCCACACAGTTTTGGATGACCTTTGGAGGCGGAGATCCTGTCTTAGTTGCTGCAGATGGGTTAGACGTAGTACCCGTAAAAAAAGATAAACTTTTTATTGCCATTGCCGAAGCCTATGATGTAATAATAACCATTCCCGAAAACAAAAAAATAGAATTTAAAATAACAGCTCAAGATGGCTCCGGAACGGCTTCTGCTTATTTTGGAAAAGGAGAACTATTAAAAGCTCCGGATATAATGAAACCCGATAAAATAGGGATGATGATGAAAATGGCAAAAATGGATATGAAAATGGGTGCACACGCCTTAAAATATAGACCAAAAAAAGACGAAAGTTACCAAATGATGAAAGAGTACGGTATGCAAATGGACGCTGATATGAAAGGCATGAATATGGGAACAAGTAGTATGATGGAAAAAGAAATGGACAAGGATACTACATCTAATGAGATGAAAAACTCTTCTAAAATGAAAATGAATAAAACCTCAGATAAAGAAAATGATATGGATATGTCTAAGGATAATAAAAAAAGCAATACTAAGAAAACAGGAGGGATGGACATGTACGCGGTTTATAATTACGACTATTTAAAATCGCCTAAAAAAACGAATTATGATAAAAATGTTCCGGTCAAAGAAATATTATTAAACCTTACGGGTAATATGCAACGGTATATTTGGAGTATGAATGGTGTACCACTTTCTGAAACCGATAAAATAAAAATAAAAGGAAATCAAGTAACACGCATTACTCTTAATAACTTAACAATGATGCACCACCCAATGCACTTACATGGTCATTTTTTTAGAGTAATTAATGAAAACGGAGACTATTCGCCATTAAAACACACGGTTAATATACCACCTATGCAAAAAATTACCATAGAATTTTATGGTAACGAATATGGCGATTGGTTTTTTCATTGCCATATTTTATACCACATGATGGGCGGTATGGCACGAGTAATTAGTTACGACACACCCCGAGATATAAGAATGAAAGGATATCCTGTAAAAGATCTTATTGCCGAAACAGACAAATATTATACTTGGGGGATGCTAGATGCAACCTCCGGTATGCTTGCCTTAAATGTAACAAGCTCAAATATTAGAAATCAGTTTAATGCATCTATAGAATACGGTTGGAATAAAAATATAGAAGCCGAGTTTACCTATGAATATTATTTACAAGATTACTTACGTGTGTTTGGAGGCGTAAATGTAGAAAACGAACTACCCGATAATTTAAATTATTTTAATACTACTGCGGTTGTAGGTATTCGGTATTTTACACCCTATATGTTTAATTTAGATGTTCGTTTAGACAGCGAATTACGTACAAGAATTTCCTTAGGAAGAAGCCTAATGCTTTTTCCAAAATTTTCAATATATGGTTATTACGAGTATCAACTAGATTTAGGTATTATAAACACGCTGCCTCAAAATAAAGATTTTTTGTCTGAAACAGTTTGGAGCGCAGGAGCAGAATATATGCTTTCAAGAGATTTTTCGCTTTTAGCCGGTTATGACAATAGATTTGGTGGAGGAGCAGGGTTAACTTGGAGGTTTTAAACACTGCTAATATTAAACAAAACAAAAAGATGTACTACTTTGTTAAAATTATATACTAAATAAATAATTTAATAACAGATATTTACAACTCAAATTAAGTATATAAAAAAATGAAACATACCTATAAAATAACCGGAATGACTTGCGTAGGTTGCAAAACAAACGTAGAGAGTGCTTTAAGTAATCTAAATGAAATTACAAAAGTTGAAGCAAACCTAAAAGAGGAAACCGTTGTTATAGAAATGTCATCTCACATTCCTTTAGAAAAATTACAACAAACCTTATTAAATGCCGGATTACATTATGCTATAGAGTTGCCCAAGGATGATAAGTCACCAATGAAACATACGTATACAGTAAACGGAATGACGTGTGTTGGTTGTAAAACCAGTGTAGAAAGTGCACTAAGCAGCCTTAAAGCCATTACTAAAATAGATACCGATCTT
>JALWYP010000467.1 GCA_026992695.1 Flavobacteriaceae bacterium | reverse complement strand
CATTTACTTCATTAAAATACTTTTTATAATTATTGCTTATTTTTTCAAAATCAAATGCAGTTATTTTTTTACCGTATGTAATTACGAGATTATCGTTAGGTGTAGGTGAAAAATATAATTTTTCTGAAACTAACAAAGGTTGGTCTTGTAATACGGTAGATTTCCAATCAAAATTTGATATTCCTTTTACGTCTTTTAATGTTAATCCGTCTTTAAGTTGAATGATAAATGTGCCCTTTTCAATGGGTTGTTTCCAAACACTACCCGATTCTAACAAATAAATAAATGCATTGTAATCGTTGCGATCATACCCTTTTCTGATGCTAGCATAATTTGTGTTTACTATAAAATACACTTCGATTGTAGTGTTAGTATTAGGCAAAAAGGTATTTTCCCATACATACCAATTGTCTTCTTTGTAAGTTATTGTTTTAGGTTGGTGTTCGTTAATTGGTTTTACTAATATAGGTACTTCTTTATTATTTTGTAGTGTTTTTAATTTATATAAGCCATTAAATGTTACTTGATTTATGTTGCCCCAATCATTTCCCGAATAAATCCCGTGTACCGGGTATCCCACTTTTATTGAAATGGTATCTGAAGTACTATTTTTCATCTGGTATTCACCCTTTACAACGGCAAAACCAGGGTATAGTAAAATAGCTATTTTTTCAGATTGCATTTGAATTTTTCTGAAACTAAGACTGTCTTCCGGAAATAACAAATGGTAACCACCTCCACCTGCACTCCATACTCCAGGTTGTGCCGAGTTAGAGAGTAAGAGTATAATACTACCTACTAAAAAAACAAATAAGATACTTTTAGATGCTATTTTCATTATTTTTTTAATTAGTTGCTATTTTATAAAACCCCGTAATTTTACGGGGTTTTAAATGAATTATATTCCCTTTAATTTGGTTAGAGGTTATTTTTTTAAATCGTAAACAAAAATAGTGTTATTGTCTGCTTTGTAGTATAAAATCCCTCCAAAATCATCAACTTGATATTGCGGTTTTTTATCTTTTAAAATAATTTCTTTTTCTTTTTTCCCGGTGTCTTTATTAAGTTTTACAAGCCCAACACCATCATCTAGTTTGGTAAGTACAAATCGCGCATCTTTTGTTGCAGAAGTAGCTTTAAAACGTTTGAGCATTTCTGCTATTGAAGCACCGCTCGCTGCAGCCATACTATCGCCCAAATCTCTTAAATTTTCTCCTCTATTGGTATAATATCCTAATCTGTTTCTGTGATTATTTGCCTCTGAATAAGCAGATGCAGCTACGGCAGCAGTTGCTACAGCAGTAATTCCCATTAGTATAGCACCAAAAGCACTTTTTCCGGGGGCTCTGTAATATTCGTGCCATTTTTTGTTTCCACTCCAATCTAATACCATCATATTTTGTGACGACGTTAGCAAAATACCTTCGTTTCTAATTTCTATTCCGGTAGGGTCTTCTTTTCCGTCAAAGTCAACTTCGGTGAGCAAGTTTGCTTCTCCTGTATTTCCGTCAATGCTAAAGAGTTTTTCGTCGGCAGCAATTAAGTATCTGTCGTTTTTATCATCATACGTTGAGCTTATGGCATCAGCGCGTTTAAACTTCAAAGGTTTTTTCCATACTTGATCACCGGTTTGTAAATCTACAATATTTGCGTCTTCAGAAGTGATATAAATTAACCCTTGTTTAGCTTGAGCCATTGTTAAAATATTTTCGCCTGTTTTTAAAGGTTTTTTAAATAAGGTTTTTCCATCCCAAGAAATTTTGTTTATTCCTCCTTCGTAAATTCCAAATAAAATACCATCGTCCATAATATAAAAATGCTGTACGTATCCTTTTGTTTTTGGAGCTTTTTCCCATAAGTCTTCTCCGGTTTGTGCACTCAAAAATGCTATTTTCGATTCGGCTCTACCCGAGGCTAATTTAGCCAACCCTTTTTTACCCGAATTATCTACATTACTGACTACAGCAAGACCTTGTGGAACAATCTCAAAATTTACTACATTCCCTTTTACTTTATGTGGGTCTTCCCATAGACTGCTCCCTGTGTTTGCATCTAATTTGTATATTTTAGTGCTATTTCCATTAGGTTTCCCTACAAAGGCATAAATGTCTTTACCATTATTACCTGAAGCCATCCACCCCACATTTTTTAAATCACCTTTCCAAAGTACCTCACCCGAGTTAATAGCTATTTTTATAAGTCCTTTACTGGTAGGAATAACTAATTTGTCGTTTATCAACAGCGGATTTCCAGAAATTGTTTGCCCTCCTTTAAATTTGTAAAAACTAATTTGGTCGCCATTATTTAGGTCGTATATCGCAACTCCCGTAGCATATTTTTCTTTTGCTCTTCGTTGTCCGCTTACTACTAATTTATTATCCGGCATGACCACTTGGCAAGTTGAAACCATTTTCCATCCGTTTTTTTCGGTACTAAAAAGGGTTTCGCCGGACATATAATCTATTACCGCTTTTTTTGTAGCTATTTGGGCAAATCCGGTTTGTCCTACCATTACATACGGAGCGCTTGGTATAAAGGTAAGCTCTTCGGGCTTTACTCTTCCGTAATCTGTGAAGTTAAATAATAACTTATCGTTTCCCGGCTTAATGCCTATTAAACCATCGTTAGTGGCTACCACCATTGTACCGCCTTGTGTTAGGCTCATTTCGTTAATTTTTGCACCTACATCATATCTAAAGTCAGGGGTTTCTGCTCGTTGAGCCCAAATCCCGCTAAAAGTAAGAAAGCAAATAAGTGAGATTTTAATACGTGTTGAAATTTTCATTTTATTGATTTTTAATGTTGAAACAAAAATGTAACATTAATAAAATCAATTCAATAGGGCAGTTGCCGTATTTCTAATACCGAATACAAATTCAATATAGTTCATCCGATTGCTGTCGGATTTCTCATGGAGCAATTTTGAAATAAGAATTGATATAATAAACAAAGAGTTATTTTGTGGTTTTTCAAAAAAAATGATTAGTACCACTTTCTGGTAAACAATCCTAGTAACGTTTTAGGACTTAATGTTACAATAAAGCGTACTCTTTGGTCGTAATTAGGTAATCCGGGTTCCCATCCTTGATTGGAGTAGAGCGGAAAAAATAATTCGAAATAATCTGCTACTAAGCTTAATCGTATTCCGGTATCATAAACAAATTTAGTGCTTTGATTTTTGTTATAAACAATACCTGCGTCGCCATAGGCGTAAATCCAGTTCCAAATGTTTGTACTGGCATTTCCGGTTAGCATCCAGCTATTGGCAAAAGCAGGTTGCAGTTTGGATTTAAACCCTCCTTCGGCAATTATTATTTGTTGACTAAAAACTCCGGTATCTTCACTTCTTCCGTAATAATTATAATTAAACATATAATCGGTTGGGCGGTCTAAGGCGAAGCTGAAATAATTATTACTTGGGTCGTTGTTATTATACAAAAACAAACCGGCAAAGAGTCTAAGATTAATTTGCCTATTGCTTAGTAATAATTTTCGATATTCAAAAGTACCGGAAACCTTGCTAAATGTTTTGGAA
>JALWYP010000466.1 GCA_026992695.1 Flavobacteriaceae bacterium | reverse complement strand
GTGTTTTGTTTTATCTATTTTGCTTCCTTTTTTTTTTGCGTAACCGCCCCATAGTAAAAAAACTAGCTTTTCTTTTTTTTCAGAAAGCATCGTTATAACTGCATCTGTAAATTGCTCCCATCCTTTATTTTGATGACTTCCGGCTTGATGTGCTCGTACGGTTAATGTTGCGTTTAGTAATAATACGCCTTGATTAGCCCAAGGGTGCAAGTTTCCGCTTTTTGGGTAGGGCTGTAGCAAATCGGTTTCCAGTTCTTTAAAAATATTTTGCAATGAAGGCGGATGAGGTATACCATCATGTACCGAAAAACAAAGTCCGTTTGCTTGCCCCTCTCCGTGATAGGGATCTTGCCCTATAATAACTACTTTTACCTCATTGAAAGGTGTGTGATTAAAAGCGGAGAAGATTTGCTTTCCGGGAGGAAAACAACGGTTTGTTACATATTCTTTTTTAACAAACGAAGCTAATTTTCGAAAATAGGGCTTTTCAAATTCGGGTTGTAAAACCTCTTGCCAAGAAGGGTGTATTTTTACGTTCACTATTTTTCTTTCAAAAATAGTTTAAATTTTTGTTAAAATAAGACCCGATTTTTCTTAAAGAAGGAATAGATGGTCTAAATTTACACAAAATAGTAAAATGAAACGCAAAAATCATATAATAATCCGAATTGCTTTTTTCTTTACTATTGTGTTTTTTATTCCCACAATTGTAACAAGCATTCATAACTTTACACATTCACACGAGCTTGTCTGCCATGATACCAATTTAAAATCACATTTACACAATGTTCCTTCTTCGTCTTGTAAAGGAGATGATTTTTTTCACAGAACAATTGATTATTTTGTGACAGAAAAGGCTGTTTTAATTGCAGAAAATGCTTTGTCTGTCTGGTTTATTCTTCAAACCATAGATTTAGTCTCTGTGAGTCAATCCTTTCAAAGTCTTCGAGCTCCTCCTGTTTTAGTTTAGTTTTTTATTTTCATTATTTATGATTTCTCATAATAATATGGGATATGTAAATTATAATTCCTTTCATTTTTAATAAACTAATACACTAGAACACATGAAAAAATATATTGTTTTATTCCTGCTTGTAGAAACCATTTTCGGTTATTCGCAAGCTACATTAAGCGGAACCATCAGGGATGCAAAAAACAAACAACCTACAGATGCAACTGTTTACATTCCAAAATTAGAAAAAGGATCCATTACTGATTTTGATGGAAAATATACAATTACCAATATTCCTGCAGGTACATTTTCTGTTGTAATATCTTCTTTAGGATATAAAACGGTTTCCAAAGAGATTACTTTTCAACAAAATGCTACAATTACATTAAATATCACTTTGGAAGAAAGTGCAGTAGAAATGGAAGAGGTAATAATTTCAACACCATTTCATCAATTACAGAAAGACAATGTAATGAAGGTAGAACGTGTTAATTTGAAACAATTATCCCAACAAGGATTAGCTAACCTTTCGCAAGGAATTACTTCTATTTCAGGTGTCTCATCTATTAGTACCGGAGTAAGTATTGGCAAGCCGGTAATTAGAGGATTAAGCTCTAACCGCGTGCTTACTTATACGCAAGGTGTACGTTTAGAGAACCAACAATTTGGAGGTGAACATGGTTTAGGAGTAAATGAAGCCGGAATAGAAAGCGTAGAAGTAATAAAAGGTCCGGCTTCCCTGCTTTATGGCAGCGATGCTTTAGGTGGAATTCTTTATCTCAATCCCGAAAAGTTTGCCCCGCAAGATAGTCTTAAAATAGAAGCTTCTAGCCGTTATTTTAGTAATACACAGGGAACGTCCACTACTGTTGGAGTTAAAAAATCGTTTAAGAATTTTAAATTTTTGGTACGTGGTGCATACGATTTACATAGCGATTATAAAACGGGAGATGGAACTCGTGTAACCAATTCGCGTTATAACGAAAACGACTTAAAAGCGGGTATAGGGTATCGAATCACCAATTTTAAAACCTCATTGCGGTACAACTACAACGTTTCTAATTTGGGACTCCCCGAAGAAATAGGTAAACAAACTACTTCAAAAAAATTAATTACACCTTTTCAAAAAATTGTAAATCAAATGTTAAGTTCTTCATCTACGTTGTATTTTACCAATTCAAGTATCGAAACCAAATTGGGTTATAGTACTAACAACCGAAAGGAATTTGAAGAATATGGAAAACCGGCTTTGGGCTTGTTATTAAAAACTGGTACTTACGATATAAAATACCATTTACCAAAATTGGGTAAGTTTAAGACTATTGCAGGTGTACAGGGAATGTACCAAACAAACAAAAATTTTGGAGAAGAAATATTAATTCCCAATGCTACAAAAAAAGATTTTGGTGTTATGGCAACTACACATTATCATTTAGAATCGATTGATTTACAGTTGGGTGCAAGATTTGACACACGTAATATTATTACCGAAGATGCAAGAAATCCCGAAGATTTTAACTTTATCCCTTCGTTATCTAGAAAATTCACCAGTTTCAACGGAGCCTTTGGAGTAAAAAAAGATTTTTATGACGAAAAATTATCAATTCGATTAAATTTAGCTTCGGGTTATCGTGCTCCTAATTTAGCAGAACTAACCTCTAACGGAATTCATGAGGGAAGCAATCGTTACGAAATAGGAAATGCCGATTTAAAAAACGAACAAAATTTTCAAACCGATTTGGCAATGGAATTTAAAACCAATCATTTTGATGTTTTTGTGAATGGTTTTTATAATACAATACGTAATTATATTTTTCTTTCGCCAACAGGAGATGAGATTGAAAATAATCAGGTCTATACCTATCTTCAAAGCGATGCAAGTTTATATGGAGGTGAAGCGGGGATTCATATTCATCCGCATCCTTTGGATTGGCTTCATTTAGAAAGTAGTTTTGAAACCGTAACCGGAAAGCAAAAAACCGGAGAATATTTACCCCTTATTCCTGCCAATGCAATTTCAAATACATTAAGAATAGCATTAGAGGATACTAAAAAGCGAAAAAATGCGTACGCTTTTTTCACTACAAAAATTACTTTTAAACAAAGTCACGTAAGCCTTTTTGAAACACATACTAATGGGTACACTTTATTAAATGCCGGAATTGGGACTTTTATAAAAGGAAAAAATACTACCACTACTATTTTTGCAACTGCCACTAACTTAACAGATGTAAATTATATTGCGCACCTATCACGATTAAAAAATGACGGAATAGCAAATATTGGAAGAAATATTACAATAGGTTTAAAAATAAGTAACTAAATTAACTACCTGAATTACTTTGCATTAACTTCTACTGTTTGCGAAGTTTTTTGGGTAGAAAAAACATAGGTGTAAATCCACATAATGGTAAAGGTAGGTACAAAATCGGTCCAAGGTAAAATTTCTTCAATAAAAACAATAACCGAAGCAATTTTGCCTTTTGTTCCCGGATACATATCATTCATTTTTTTGGCAGCAAAAGGAGCCCAAGCAATATCTAAAAAAGGACCCACTACTGGTATAAACATGGTTACCATACCTATTAAGTCGAATACAATTGATTTTAATAAACTATTTTTAGTTGTTTTTTTCATCTGTTTAAAAATTAATTACAACAATTTCAATACAAGAAACATGCCAAAATTAAGACAAATCGCTACTAATGAGTTTTAAAAATTCGGTTCGGGTTTCTATCTCTTTAAATTGCCCTCTAAAACCGGATGTAGTTGTTACGCTTTTTTGTTTTTGAACACCCCGCATCATCATACACATATGCGAAGCTTCAATAACTACTGCAACTCCTTGGGGATTTAAGGTGTTGTTAATACATTCTAAAATATCGTGCGTAAGGCGTTCTTGCACTTGCAGTCGTCTGGAAAAAACATCTACAATTCGTGGTAGTTTACTCAAACCAACAATATATCCGTTTGGAATATACGCAATATGTGCTTTCCCGAAAAAGGGTAAAACATGATGTTCACATAACGAATAAAGCTCGATGTCTTTTACCACAACCATATCGTTATAGTCTTCTTTAAACATGGCGCTTCTTAAAATTTCGGTGGGATCAAGACAATACCCTGAGGTTAAAAATTGCATTGCTTTGGCAGCTCGTTCGGGGGTTTTTATAATGCCTTCTCTATCTGTATCTTCTCCAATGCCTGAGAGTATATCTAAATAATTCTGTTTTAATTGCGTATTGGTTTCTTCGTTGTATTCTTCAAAAAATTTATATGATGACATAGCTGTTAATCTAAGTTTAATTGTTTTAATTTTTCTAATTTAGGATTGATAATATATTGGCAATATCCTTGCTTCTTGTTTTGGTTATAGTAATTGTGATGCTTCGTTTCAGCTAAATAAACTTCACCTAAAGGTTCTAATGTAGTTACAATAGGGCAATTAAATACAGCTTCAAATTCTAATTTTTGTAGTACTTCTTCAGCTTCCTTTTTTTGAATTTTATTTGCATAAAAAATAGCACTTCGGTACTGAGTTCCTATATCATTTCCTTGACGATTTAAGGTAGTCGGATCATGTGTTGAAAAAAAAACGAACAATAATTTTTTAAATGAAACTACCTCTGGGTTAAAAACTATTTTAATCGCTTCTGCATGACCGGTTGCTCCACTACAAATTTGTGAATAAGTAGGATTGGGTCTCTTCCCGCCCGTATAAACAGGAATCACACTTTGCACTCCTTTTACACGCTGAAAAACGGCTTCGGTACACCAAAAACACCCTCCTGCCAAAACTGCTGTTTCTATCTTAGAACTCATACACTAACAAATCTACAATTTTTATGTTAATATTTAATATTTTAACGTTTCATTAATAAAAAAGGAGGTTCTTACTTGTAGCTTTGCTTGAATTTCCAACTAAATTTCGAAAATCGTTTTATGAGGTACTTTTTCTTATTATCAATACTGTTTTTAGTTTCTATTTCTTCTTTTTCGCAAGAAAAAAAAACAATCGACGCAGTACTAATAAAAACCAGCCCGAAAATTGATGGTTTGTTAGACGATGAAGTATGGAAAAACATACAACCATCCAATGGTTTTTTTATGTGGGAACCCGGAAATGAAGGAACCATACCTCCCGAGTTCCAAACCGAAGTTAAAATGGCATACGACGACAATGCGGTTTATGTAGCGGCTTATATGTACGACCCCAATCCGGAAACTATTTTAAAACAATTTAGCCAACGTGATGAAGTAGATGTGCAAGCAGATGTTTTTAGAATTGCTTTAAATACCTATAACGACGGAATAAACGAAACGCGTTTTTATGTAACCAGTGCCGGAACAATTGGCGATTCTAGAGTCTCACAGAATGGCGAAGATTTTAATTACGATGTGGTGTTTAGTTGCAAAATATCTATGGACGATAAAGGATGGTATGCTGAGTTTAAAATACCTTATAATGCGTTGCGTTTTCCGGAAGCAGAAGAGCAAAATTGGAGTATTAATTTTTATCGAAGATTACAAATTAGAAACGAAACTCATAGTTGGAATTTTATAGACAATACTACCGGAAACCCTACTCTGTATAACGGAATTGTGAAAGGAGTGAAAAATATAAACCCTCCTGTTAGATTAACGTTTTATCCTTTTGTGCAAGGAGCGCACACTACCTTTGACGGAGATACTAAAACCGATTTTTCTGCTGGTATGGACGTAAAATACGGAATAAGCGATAGTTTTACCCTAGATGCAACGTTAATACCCGATTTTGGACAAGCTGCTTTTGATGAAGTACGATTAAATTTGGGTCCTTTTGAACAAACCTTTGGTGAAAATAGAGCTTTTTTTACCGAAGGAATAGAATTATTTAAAATAGGCGATATTTTCTTTTCCAGAAGAATTGGAGGAAGACCATCCGGAAGGGTAAGTAATCTTGCCGAAAACGAAACTGTAACAGAATCACCATCAAAGGTAAATCTCTTAAATGCTATAAAAGTTTCGGGACGTACCAAGAAAGGATTGGGAATAGGTTTTTTTAACGCTATTACTGAAAAAACGTTTGCAACAATCGAAAATATTGAAACAGGCGATATTAGAAAAGAAGTAATAGAGCCGCTTTCTAATTACAACATTTTGGTTTTAGACCAACAGTTTAACGGAAACTCATCGGTAAGTCTTATTAATACAAATGTAACGAGAGATGGCGATTTTAGAGATGCCAATGTTACTGCAGGGGTGTTTAATATATCCAATAGAAAAAATGCGTATCGCCTTTCAGGAAAGGTAATAATTAATAATTTAAACGATGTAGATAAGCCAAAAACCGGATATCGTACCGGTATCGAACTTTCTAAAACCAAAGGTAATTTCAGGTTTCGAGTAGGGCATAATTTTGCCGACGAAAACTTTGATATTAATGATATGGGTATTAGTTTCAGAAACAACTTTCATAGTTATGTTGCGGGTGTTTCGTATCAAATTTTTAAACCCACAAAGCATTTTAATTCATATCGTATTGGACTTACATACCGAAGTTTTAACCGTTATAAACCGGCTGTACATACCGGTGGTTTTATAAGTTTAAACAGTTTCTTTTTAACAAAATCAAGATTGGCTTATGGTGCCAATGTAAGTTTTAGTGAAAACAGAAAAGATTTTTTTGAACCTCGAGTAGAGGGCAGGTATGTGCGCTTTAGCGGAAGACACCAAGAAGAAATATGGGTGTCTACCGATTATAGGAAAAAATTTGCGGTGGACGTTGGTTTAGAATCTAGAGACTTTTATACCGATCCGGAAAATGGAGTTCAGATGCGATTTTCACCTCGTTATCGATTTTCAGATAAGTTTTTGGTTGTAGCCAGAAGTGAATTTGAAAAAAAGAATAATAACATAGGCTTTGTATCCTATGATGGAACAGACATTTTTTTCGGGCAAAGAGACATAACAAATATTGAAAATACGTTAACTGCCAGTTATAATTTCGATTCGTACAAAGCAATAGATTTACGTTTTAGAAACTCGTGGAGTACTGCCGATTATTCCGATAATAAATTTTGGACATTGAATGAGGATGGTACTCGAACCGATACACCCTACGATATTTCTGAAAACAATCCCAATACCAACTTTAATATTTGGAATCTAGACGTGAGCTTTAGGTGGCGATTTGCTCCGGGAAGCGAAGCTACTTTGTTATACCGCAACCAACTTTTTAATCAAGATTCTTTGGCTACCCTTAATTATACAAATAGTTTAGATAATCTGTTTACTCAACCTGCACAACATACCATTTCGTTACGAATTTTGTATTTTATAGATTATAATAATATTAACCATTTTTTTAGAAAAAAAGATACGTAATTTTAAAAAAAAACTGTAACAAACAGTACAAATTGTACTCTTTAGTTACAGAATCATTATTGGGCACATTATGAAATTTATGTATGTATGTTTAGTATGCTTATTTACCGTAAGCACTTTTTCGCAAACAAAAAAAACACTCCAAATAAAACGTACTGAAACACCTCCAGTGATAGACGGAATAATAGATGATTTAGCTTGGAAAGATGCCGAAGAAGCAAAAGACTTTATCCAATTTAAACCCGAAATGGGTGTAGCGGAAAAGCCACATCAAAAATCCACCGTAAAGATGACTTATGATGATGAAGCTATTTATATTGTGGCTTATTTACATGATAACCCAGCGGATATTCAAATTCAGAATACCCGAAGAGATAATTTTGGAGAATCCGATTTTTTTGGAATTGTGTTTGACACCAATAACGACTCTCAAAATGCCATTGAATTTTTTATTCAAAGTTCAGGCACACAGGCAGATGCTATTTCATCAGTAACTTCTGGTGAAGATTTTAGCTGGAATGCTGTGTGGAACAGTGCTGTAAAAATTGTAAATGACGGTTGGATAGTGGAAGTAAAAATTCCTTACTCTGCATTGCGTTTTTCAAAAAAACATTTAGACACGTGGGGAATTCAGTTTCACAGAAGATTTAGAAAAGACAACACGCAATACGCTTGGAACCCTATTGATCGTACAAAAGGAAACATTGGTTTATATAATGGTGAACTTGTTGGGCTTTCAAACATCGCACCACCTACTCGCTTGAGTTTTTATCCGTTTGCTACAGCTCAAGTAAAAACTTTTGATGGCACTACAGAAGATGATTATAGCGTGGGGATGGATTTAAAATACGGAATTACCGAAAATTTTACGCTTGATGCCACACTGGTACCCGATTTTAGTCAAGTAGGATTTGACAATGTAGAACTAAACCTAAGTCCGTTTGAACAACGTTTTTCTGAACAACGTCAATTTTTCACAGAAGGCGTCGATCTTTTTTCTAAAGGAAACTTATTTTATTCAAGACGAATAGGAAGTGCTCCTTCAAGCTATCCCGATATTTCTTCTGATGAAAAAGTATTGGATTACCCCAGCAAAGTAACGATGCTAAATGCAGTTAAAGTTTCCGGAAGAACAAAAAAAGGATTAGGAATCGGTTTCTTTAACGCCATTACTGAAAAAACTGAAGTAACTATTAAAAATCTCAATACAAATCAAACAAGAAAAGAGGTAGTTGAACCACTTGCTAATTATAATATTTTGGTTTTTGATCAGCAATTTGGTAAAAACTCCTCAGTGAGTTTAATTAACACCAATGTAATTAGAAATGGTCATTTTAGAGATGCCAATGTAACGGCAGCTTTGTTTAATCTCACTACCAAATCTAATAAATACAATGTTTCCGGTTCTGGAAAAATGAGTTCTTTAAATCTTGAAAACGGTAATAGTACAGGATATGCGGCAGATTTAAATTTAGGAAAAGTAAGCGGAAATTATCGATATTCAATAGGATACTCATTAGTTGATGATAAGTTTGATAAAAATGATTTAGGAATTCAGTTTCAAAATAATTACACCAATCTTTATCTAAATGCTTCCTACCGAATCTTTGAACCTACAAAAAAGTTAAATAGTTTTAGTCTTTACAGTTGGTTTAATATTAACAGATTATATAAACCTAATAAATATACAGGGAATAATTTTGGGTTAGGTTGGTATGCACAGACAAAAAAATTGTTGTCTTTTGGCGGAAACTTTAATGGTAATGCAGGAAAACAATATGATTATTACGAACCAAGAACCCCAGGGCGCTATTTTGTTACTAAAAATGAATACTATTTAAACGGTTGGGTAGAAACAAACACCAATAAAAAGTTTTCGGTAAATTTATATGGAGGAGCCGGTACGATGTTTGATAAAACCACCGATTTCTTTACATTTTGGGCGGGAGTAAGTCCTAAAATACGATTTAACGAAAAGTTTATTATTAACTACAGTTTTGATTACGATACAGATTTTGATCAATTGGGATATGTTACCAAAATGGATGCAGATATTATCTTTGGAAATAGATACCGTCAGGTAATTGAAAACAGTATTTCAGGAAGTTATAATATGAATTCATTTCATTCCCTCACTTTAACTTTTAGAAGTTACTGGGCAATGGTAGAATATGATGATAACTTTTATGTCTTGCAAGAAAATGGATACCTAGTTGACGATGGCTCCTATACCTTTAACAGCCTTAATACAAATCCAGATGTTAATTTTAGTACGTGGAATTTAGACCTGAAATATTCGTGGGAATTTGCCAAAGGAAGTCAGGTTACCGTGCTTTATCGCAACAATTTGTTTCACGTTAGCAATGCATCAAAAAAAACTTACGTTGAAAGTATTCGCGACTTATTTAAACAACCCATTGAACATGTTTTTTCAATTAGGTTATTATATTATATAGATTATAATAACATCAATCATTTGTTAAAAAACAAGCATCCTACAAAAGAGGTACATTCTTGAGTTACTTAAAAGGGTAATTCTTTTTATTTAATTTTTTCAGTATGATAGAATAGTTATTCCACTTTTTTTAAGTCCATTCCGCATTTTGGACATTTACCCGGATCGTGATATTTTTTATCACCTTCACATTTCATTGGGCAAGCATAGGTTGCTTTAGCAACTGTTTCGGTTTTAGTGTTTTCTTGTTCTTTTTTTGTGTCGTTTTTGCAAGCGGTTAAAGAAAGTGTTGCAACTGCAAGAATAAAAATGGCTTTTTTCATAATAGAGATAACTAATTTTTTAAATTTCTATATTCTCAAAAGTACTAATTTTATTAGAAACAGAAAACGAGTTGCAAAAAAAATAAAATCATGACCCACAATTTTACTGTTTTACTTCATTATGTACAACTTAAATTTAAGTTTTTTTAACGACTTTTAAAACTTCTAAAATATTATTGTAATTTATATTTTATTGTTTTTGTTTTCTTGATTAAGATATAAATTTAGTTTCTTTAATCGTTTTATAAAAACAAACAATATTGTAAAACATAAAATAAATACAAATTTTTAAATAGATGAAAAGCTATCCAATAAACAAAACAAATAAAATAGTGCGAGGAGCAAAACGAGCTACGTACGACCAACCTTCAGTTTTTAAAGTTTTAGATGCCGGTTTTGTGTGTTTTGTTAGTTATGTATTTCATGGTCAGGCTATTTCTATTCCTATGGCATACGGAAGAAAAGAAGATACAATTATATTACACGGCTCATTAAAAAACCGAATGTTATCTTCTTTGTTAAAAAACAAAAATGCCAGTATTACCGTTATGCATCTTGATGGACTTGTTTTAGCCAGGTCGGGATTTCATCATTCTGTGAACTATCGTTCGGTAACTCTTTTTGGTACAATAGAGGAAGTTAAAGATTCTATAAAAAAGGCTGAAGCATTACAAGTAGTTATAGACCAGATGATTCCTAACAGGTGGAACACGTTACGACCCATAACCGAAAAAGAAATTAAAAGCACTTTGGTTGTAAAATTTACTATCGAAACGGCTTCGGTAAAAATAAGAGATGAAGGTGTAGTAGATAATATAGAAGACATGGATTTTCCGGTCTGGGCAGGCATTGTTCCGTTGCGGCAAGTAGCATTAACGCCGGAACCCGACAGCAAATTAAACAAAGCAATACCTACACCAAAGCACGTAACCGATTATGTAAACAAAAACCAAACACCATGAAAAACATTGTTTCTGTCAAGTGGTTGCATGCTAATTTTAACAATCCAAATTTAATTATTTTAGATGCCAGCCCGGCAAGTAATAAATCGGGTTTAGAGGTAAAATATCCAAATATACAGATAAAAGGTGCACGGAAATTTGATTTTAAAAATGATTTTAGTGATTCAAACAGCCCATTTCCCAATATGCTTCCATCTCCTGATGTTTTTGAAGAAGGATGTCAAAATTTAGGAATTAATAACCAAAGTATCATTGTAGTTTATGATAATCTTGGTATTTACTCGGCACCAAGAGTGTGGTGGATGTTTAAAACGATGGGGCATCAAAAAATCGCAGTACTTGATGGCGGATTAACTGCTTGGATTGAAGCAGGTTATTCTTCAGAAGGGATTTCTGAAAGAGACTATATAAAAGGAAATTTTAAAGCAAATTTTCATCCAAAATATGTGGTAGATATCCATTTTATTGAAAAGAATATAAAAACACAAGAAGCATTGGTTATAGATGCGCGATCCTCCGGAAGATTTTTAGG
>JALWYP010000465.1 GCA_026992695.1 Flavobacteriaceae bacterium | reverse complement strand
TGTGGGATATTTGTTTAAACAAAGCTTATGAAGAAGGAAGAAACTCGTATTTTATTGGTCGATGATGACTTAGATGTCTTGGAGATTGTTGGGTATAATCTCAAAAATTCGGGTTATCAAATTAGTACTGCAAAAAACGGAAAAGAAGCGATTAAAGTTGCTAAAAAAATTGTCCCACATCTTATAATTTTAGATGTAATGATGCCTGTGATGGATGGTGTGCAAGCTTGTGAAAAATTACGAACCATTCCGCAACTTTCCGAAACCGTTATCACCTTTTTTACAGCTAGAGGCGAAGATTATTCGCAGGTTGCAGGCTTTGAAGCCGGCGCAGATGATTACATCACAAAACCCGTTACGCCAAAAGTTTTGTTAAGCAAAGTTAAGGCTCTTTTAAGGAGATTTAAAGAAACCGAAACTTCTAAGTTTAATACGATTAAAGTGGGCGATTTAGAAATTAACCGAGAAGAATACAAGGTTTTAAAAAACGGAAAAGAAATTGTATTACCTAGAAAAGAATTTGAACTGCTATCTTTATTAGCCTCTAAACCGGGTAAAGTTTTTAATCGTGAAGAAATTTTAAATAGTATTTGGGGAAATGATGTAATTGTAGGAGGAAGAACCATTGATGTGCACATAAGAAAACTTCGTGAAAAAATTGGAGATTCCAGTTTTAAAACCGTTAAAGGTGTTGGGTACAAATTTGTAACCGACAAAAAATAAATTATTTAGCATAAAAACCAGACACTTAAAAATTGAGGAATGATGATTGAGTTGTTGATTTTGTGAGGAAAGAGGATTGAAAATATTGAAAAATGTAATATGAAAAATAAACAAGAAATCTATCTGCCGGCAGACAGGCAAGAAACAAGGAAGTAAAAAATGCCGGTTAAATTTAAAAAAACATACAAATTTGCTGCCTATACTTCAGGGTACATTACCGTGATTTTAACTATGGTATTGGTCTTACTTTTAATTTATTACCAATCGTTTTCATATGTGTTATTATTTTTATTTGCTTTTTTATGCTATGTAATTTCTTTCATTATTATACAGCAACGGGTAGAAAAATTTATTTATAAACGAATAAAAAAAATATACGATGATGTAAGCCTGCTTGATGCTTCCAGTCTTTCTACACAACCCGTAACTACCAATATGGAAACACTTACCAAAGAAGTAGAACGGTTTGCACATGCCAAAAAACTAGAGATTGAAACATTAAAAATAAGAGAAAACTATCGTAAAGATTTTATAGGCAACATAGCTCATGAACTAAAAACACCTCTATTTACGGCGCAAGGTTATTTGTTAACCTTATTAGACGGGGCTTTAGACGATAAAAAAGTGTCTGAAAAATACCTGAAAAGAGCCCACAAAGGAATAGAGCGACTTATCTACGTCGTAAAAGATTTGGATATGATTACCCAATTTGAATCCGGAGATTTAGACTTGCACAAAGAAGCATTTGATGTAGTTGAAATAATTCAAAATGTATTTGATTTGCTTGAAATGAATGCTAGCAACCAAAAGGTAACACTTACTTTTGAAACTTCTTATAATCCTATATATGTTTACGCCGATAAAGAACGTATTAGGCAAGTGCTAACAAACCTTTTGGTAAATGCAATAAAATATTAAAAAGAAAAAGGAAACGTTGAAGTAAGCATCGACGACCTAACAAACAGCAAATAACTTGTTCGGATTACCGATAACGGAATAGGGATTAAAAAAGAGCATCTGCAACGTGTTTTTGAACGGTTTTACAGAGTGGATAAAAGCGGCTCAAGAGAAAGTGGAGGAAGCGGTTTAGGACTGGCAATTGTAAAACATATTATGGAAGCTCATAACGAAAAAATATATGTAGAAAGTCAGCTTGGCGTAGGATCGGAATTTTCATTTACCCTCGAAAAAGCCGAATAAATCTTCCCAATTAGTATTTAAATCAACTTCTTTAAACCCCGAGTAATCTTTAACTTCGTGTAACTTTTCAATCAAAAAATCATCTTGTTTGCAAAAAGGCGCAATTTTTAAACGGTGCATCCTTTTTGCAAGATATTCTTGTTCAAACTGTCCGGGAGTAGGAATAAAAAATGCTTTTTTATTTAATGTGGCTAAGTCCATTATGGTAGAATATCCCGAACGGGCAATAACAAGTTTTGATTGATTTAGTATTTTTTCAAGCCTTTCACTCGTCATAAAATTTACCCTTTCTATATTTTCAAAACTGTAGCATTCCTGTTTATTTTCAACTTTTCCTTGAATAAGTATTACTTTATAGCGGGTATTCTTTAAGTTGGTAATCAAGATTTTTTCTAAATAGCTTCGTTGCGGTTCCGGTCCCGATAACAACACACAGATATCATATTTATTGGAAAGATTTTCTTTTTTAAACCTACTTAATAACCCCATATTTTTTACAGGAATTTTTGTTTTTGCACTGCTTAACATTCCGCTAAAGTTATCTTTTCCGCTTACATCCGGAACCCAACATTCATTAAAATTACCAATTATTTTTTGATGAAGACAAGTAGAAACACCTGAAAAAACACCGCTTAACACACGTAACTGGTGCGATATATAAATACTCGGGATATCCTTATGATACACTCCAAAACGATTATCACTAAGTATAAAATCTATTTCATTAATAGCAACTAATTTGTTAATTACGTTTTTTTCGGCTTTACGGGTTTTTATAAAATGAGGTATTTTTTTAACAAAGTGCCAAACAAAAAATCGTTCGGTTTTAGGATAAGTAATATTATAGGAAGGTAATGTATGTGTTTTTAAATGCGGAAATTCTTTTTTTAAAAGCTGCAACGAATCTCCATCTGAAGCAATAACAACAATATAGTTTCTTGCTTCTAAATCTTTAATAATAGGAATGCATCGCGTAGCATGACCCAATCCCCAATTTAAAGGAGCAACTAATATGGTAGGTTTTTGTTTCACAAAACAAAGGTAGTATTATGCAGGCAATAATATTTCAGTATTTTTGCGAGGTAAAAAAATAACTGTGGGAAGTAAAAATAAACTGAAACGATTTAAAGAAAACGAAACTTTTACCAATGTTATTCAGCCTACACGTGAACAGGCTTTTAACAACGAATTAAAGCTAAAAGGTAATTGGGATAAAGCTGTTTTTAAAAACAACAACCCTATTGTTTTAGAATTGGGTTGCGGTAAAGGCGAATATACCGTTGCACTTGCAAAAAAAAATCCGGAAATAAATTACATTGGTGTCGACATTAAAGGAGCTCGTTTTTGGAGAGGTGCCAAAACCGCTTTAGAAGAAGAATTAAAAAATGTACGCTTTTTACGAACCCAAATAGAACTTATCTACTTGTTTTTTGCAGAAGCTGAAGTGCAAGAAATCTGGATAACTTTCCCCGATCCTCAAATAAAATACAAACGTACCAAGCATCGTTTAACAAATAAAAATTTCTTAGAAAAATACAACAAAATACTTTCCGGCTCGGGTATTGTACACCTTAAAACAGATAGTGAGTTTATGCATGGTTACACCTTGGGTTTATTACACGGAATGGGAAAAACAATAACCTACAGC
>JALWYP010000464.1 GCA_026992695.1 Flavobacteriaceae bacterium | reverse complement strand
GCGGATAATATTTTAAATTTAACTCTATCCAAGTAGGTTTATCCAACACACTTTTATAGTGGCTAAAAGCCTTAAAGCCGGCTTCACCATGGTAATTTCCTATGCCACTTGCTCCCACACCGCCAAATGGAAGATTGGGGTTTGTAATATGCATTACCGCTTCATTTACAGCTCCACCACCGAAGGATAGTTGATGTAGTACTTGTTTAATTTCATTTTTATTTTTTGAAAAAACATAACATGAAAGAAGCTTCGGAAGTTTAGACACCTGTTTGATTGCTTCCGGTAACGAATCATAGGATAAAACAGGTAAAATGGGACCAAAAATTTCGTCTTGCATCACCTTGTCTTCAAAGGTTACTTGGTGCATCACAGTAGGTTGAAAAATAAGGTTGTTAGCATCTATTGTACCTCCAAAATAGATCTTTTCGGGTTGAAGAAGTTGTTCTAATCGAGAAAGATTTTTCTCATTGATTATTTGCACATAGTTTCCATTTTTAACTGTAAAATGTTCTTTTTTAATTTCGTTTACAACCTGTTTTAAAAACTCTTTTTCTATACTTTCATGTACCATTACATAGTCCGGAGCTATGCACGTTTGTCCGGCATTTAAAAACTTAGCCCATACCAATCGTTTTACCGTCATTTTTAAGTTTGCAGATTTTGTTACAAATGCAGGGCTTTTTCCGCCCAACTCTAATGTTACGGGAGTGATATTTTTTGCAGCCGCTTGGTAAACAATTTTCCCTACTTGCGTGCTTCCGGTAAAAAATATTTTATCAAATTTTTGTTTTAGTAATTCACTAGTTTCCGTAATACCGCCTTCGACAACAGTAAAAAATTCCTTAGGAAAATTTTTATTAATAAGACTTGCCATTACGGCACTGGTTTTAGTAGGTATCTCGCTGGGTTTTAAAATAACTGTATTTCCGGCAGCAATGGCGGCAATTGCCGGTGCAAGTGATAATTGGTAAGGGTAGTTCCAAGCTCCTATTACCAAACACACACCGAGAGGTTCCGGAATAATATAGCTTTTTGCAGGAAAATTTAAAAAATTAGTTTTTACACGTTTGATTTCAGCCCATTTTTTTACACATTTTTTTGCTTGTTTTATATCGTGGTATAGCAAGGCTAATTCAGTAGTAAATGTATCAAATTGCGATTTTTTAAAATCGGAATAAATGGCTTCAAAAAGTACCTTTTCATTCTTTTTTAGAATACGCTCTAATTTAACCAACTGTTCTTTTCTAAAAGAAATATCTTTTGTAGCGTGTGTGTTAAAAAATTGTTTTTGTTTTTCGACTAGCACTTGCATTGCCTATAATTTAAAATAACTTGCTAAAGATACTAATTCATAAACAAACAGTCTATAAAATCTGTAAGGATGTGTAAAATTAATCCTACTGCAATAATTTTGGTTTTTTTACTGAAAAACAATACGATATATACCAAAAACGCCCAATAGGAATGTAACGGGTGAAAATTAATACTGCATCGATTAGGATCAAAAATGGGAATAGCTAACAGATGGTCTAAATCTATAAACATTGTCGCTATCATAATGAGCCAAGCTCTTTTCCAGTTATTTGTAAAGAAAAGCCAAGCGATTATTCCGGGTAATAAAAAATGTAAAGAGTAATGTACAATGGGTTGAAACATTTACCCTTTGTCTCTATTTAGGACTTTATATTCTTCATAACAAGAGCTTATGGCATCTAAAATTTGAAGATCATTGGCAGTTTTTATAAAGTCGGTTGAGTAGTTACATTGATTTAAAATTTCGTCGATATCAACTTTTTCAAGTTGTAAAACCATCATTAATGTTTCTCTATCAAACTTAGATTGTAATAAATTTCTAATCTCATCATCTTCTTTCATTTGTCGGAGTTTCCGCATTTCTTTAGGTTTTTTTCCAAATATATTATACAGAAAATCTGCCGGATTAAAAATTGCACTTAGAACTCTACTTACGGCTCCTGGTTTTTTATGTCCTCCTTCATAACCGGCTCCTACTCCGGCAATTCGATAACGATAATTATCGTAAATAGGAATAAGACGCGCATCTACCTCTACATAGCCTGTAAGCTGTACTTCTTTTACTACTACTTCTTCAAGAGCAATGCCTAGCTCTGTCATTTTAATTTTAATATCGCCATATTTTAGCCAGTCGTTAGAAACTCTTACTCGAATAGATTTAAAACCTAAATAAGAAAAATACAAGGTGTCGTTTACCGAAGCTTTTATTTTAAAAAAACCTTCTACATCTGTTGTTGCTCCTCTAACAGTATTGAGGTTAACAATATTTACGTTTTCCAACGGCTTATCTGTTGCGTCATTTAGCACATGACCTTCTATTAGAACAGGTTTTTGAACATCTTGAGCAATACTATTAACTGTAAAGAGTAGTGTGATAACTAATACTAACGTAATATACTTTTTCATAACAGGTCGTAAAAATACTAAAACTAAGGGAAAACTATGCCAAAATTTTCATAATGAATAAAAATGATAGAATTTAAGTACAAATGATGTGTAACATACTACAAACTCTCAATACACAAATAATAAATTCTATTTAGTGTGTTCAATAGCCTGTTTACTTAACAAAAATACAAACCAATGTTGTTTACCTTCGTCTTCTACCTCCGGTTCCGGAGGTGGGTCTGTCATTTTTTCTGCGACTTTTACCTTTAAATTTGGGTTTATCACCTTGATATTTTCCTCCACTTTTCTTTGAAAAATCTCCTCTGCGTCTTCCTCTATCCCTTCCGCCACGTTTTCCTCTGCCGGTGTCTTTAGAAATTTCTACAGAAACTCGTCTTCCGTCCAGTTTAAAATCGTTAAAAACGGTTAAAACTAAATCTTGATGTTTTGTGTCGGTATTAAAAAACGAAAAATTATCTTTTACATCTACCTTATAGACATCGTCTTTACCCAATTGCAGTAAATCTCGAAGAAAGTCTTTTAGGCTCATCCAATCAAAGTCATCTCTTCCACCAATATTGATGAAATATCTTACAGAATCTTTAAGTTCTTTAAGAAATAATATCAAACATTGTAAAAGTTGTCATAATATTTCTGATGTTGAAATTTGCGAAATTTGTGCCAACCCTAAAAGAGATAAAGAACTTATATGTGTAGTTGAAGATATTAGAGATGTCATGGCAATAGAAAACACAGCACAATTCAAAGGATTATACCATGTACTAGGAGGAAAAATATCACCTATGGAAGGCGTTGGACCTCAAAACTTAACCATTGAAAGCTTAATTAACAAAGTAAAATCTGGCAAAATAAAAGAGCTTGTTTTTGCGTTAAGTTCAACTATGGAAGGTGATACTACCAATTTTTATATTTTTAAACAAATAGAAAATTTTGATGTGCAGATTTCAACCATTGCACGTGGAATTGCTGTTGGTGATGAGATTGAATACGCAGATGAAATTACGCTTGGAAGAAGTATTTTGAATAGAATTCCGTATGAAAATAGTCTAAAACATTAATTGTAAAAAGACTAATAATGAACAATAACCAAACAGAGCTATCAATTATAATTGTAAACTACAATGTGCGTT
>JALWYP010000463.1 GCA_026992695.1 Flavobacteriaceae bacterium | reverse complement strand
ATATATCTGTATGGGAATTTCATATTACTGTTTGTTTTTAGTTTCTAATCGCATTTTTTTAGCTAATAATCGTAAGGCAAAAGAATTTTTATCTTTAATCTTGTCTAATTCCAAAAATTTATTAATTAACTCAATGTCCTTTTCTTTCCATATTTCTTTGGATTTACCTTTTTGAATATCTTCCAAAATATTCTCCAAAGTATATGTATCCGTAATCATTTTAGTGGCATTATATACCCGGCTCCATTGTGAAGCGGTGATACTTTTTGAAAAAGAATTATTTTCGACATATTCATTTACTTTTTCCTGAATTTGTCGGGATAGATTTTCTTCTTCTTTGTAATGAATTAAACTATCTAATAGTTCATTTTCTGTTTTTTCATATTCTTTGTTTTCCGGCTTGTTATTTTTAGTTTTTTTTGAAGCAGTATCTTCTTTTTTTTCTTTAAAAATGGCAATTTCTTTTCCATATTTGTCTTCCGGTTTAGTTTCCGGTAAGAAATCAGGGTCTAATATTACCCTGCCGTAACCTTCGGTTACAAAACAGCCGATACCTTTTTTTAATAAATTTCCATCAAACTGAACTTTGTTTTCAAAAACAAACACGCTCCCTTTTTCGATAATCAAACGTTCGGCATCCCAATTTTGCCGGTGTTGGTTATATGGCATATACCGGCGAAAACGCAAGCGGGATTTTTCCCAATCAATTTTGGCATTTGAGTTTCCGGTTAGTTGTTCGGCAGTAGGGCGAGCAGTAAATTCCCCGTATTCATTTAGAAAACATAAATTGCTGTCGGCGTAGAGAATTTTACCGGTTGTATTAGTATCCGTAATACTTACTTCATCTGAAAATGTGAACAAAACTTTACCGCCAAATTCCGATCCTTTGGCTTTGCCTAAAAATTTGGTATTCCCGTTTAGAATTTCCTTTATTTTTTCCAAGTGATTATCATTTTCAGATAGAATTTCAAATTTAAATTCTTGCCCCTTCTTTAAATAATGATAGACATACAAACCGTTTTTAAGCGAACTTCGTTTTGCAATATTTCGTGATGATTTGATACTGTCGCCGTAATTTGGTTTTGCTATATGCAACTGATCATTTTCTAAAACAAAATAACCGGTTCGTTGTTGTTTGAGTTTCTTTCTCTTGAAATCATCGGTTGTCGGAAAATTAATGATGGTATTGTTATCCTTATCTTTTTCGTAGTAGTAGCTTGCCGGTATTTTATGGCTTCTTTGCCCGTTGATAATTAAATGTGCATCGCCAAATAACACACTGCCATTAAAAATGATATTGTCAATATCGTTAGTAAGTGCATTTATCTTTTCCGTATTATTTTCTTTTTTCATTTCTGCTTTTCTTTTGGCATTAAACAAGCTACCCGCCACAATACCGCGGATATTACTGCCGGGGATATATGCCAAAGCTTCCGTGTTTTGCTCGGTTTTACTTTTGCTGATTAGCACCAGATTTTCTTGTATGGTGCAAGTGTATATATGTTTTGTCATGATTGTTTGTTTTTATCAAGTTTTACAATACATCTTCCCAAACCGCGATAGCGTTTTTCTCCCATAAGTTTGAGCATTTTAAAAGCTTTTTCCAGCTCTTCAACATTCTTATCCGTTATTGTTTCTTCATTAACCGGTGTTATTTCGGCTTCAAGCGTTAAAGGAATACAAACTTCACTTTTGACTAAAGCCGTATCTACATTTTGTTTGTTTTGATCCAAGCGGGTGGTAGTGATATTTCTATACAATCCTTTGATTAACTCCGTGTTGTTTTTTAGATAATTGGCTTCATCATCAGGCAAATGAGCCGTACCGAAATAGAGTTTGCCTTCTTGTAAGTCAGATTTTTTATGTTTGTCTGCTTTTTCCGGTAATTCATGCCCAAACAATTCCTTGCCGTTTGGCAAGTTACATTCGTAATACGCATCACGTATCAGTCCTTTTAAGGTTTTGCCAGGGATGATTGGCAAATTGTCATCGTCTTTCATCAGGACGCTATCGATACTGCCGCTTCCCAAGCCGGTACCTATACGCCAAAATGAATAAAATGTTATGGTATATTTCATTATTTTCATAATTGTAATGTTTTAAAATTTAGTTCCTACAGATATTAAAGTATGGTAGTCTATATATGCTTTGGTATTATTAATAATATTCGAATACTCTTTACTGTATTTTCTTTGAATTCTTTGCATGATTGTATCAGCCATTTCAGGATTGTTAAATTTCACATCCACCCATTCACGCATGGCATTTGTGGGGGCATCATCTTTTTTAAGTACTTTTATATCATTTAATAATCCTGAAATATTCGGTGCACCCGTTTTGTTAAGATAATAAGGACCTTTGATAAATATATACTTTTTATCTTTTTCATCATTTTTTGTAACGGTTAGATCCTTTACTATAATCTCTTTATAACTATCAACAAATGAATCCTGCACCATGTGAAAATGCAAGCAAGAATGCGTTCTTTTACTTTTATTTTTTGCATAAGAAGTCAATTCTTCTGCCAAATGAGCGGAATAATGAAACGGAAACTTTTCTTTGACAAAGACGATACCTGTCGCTGCGGTTAGTTTTCCACCGTAATCTTTTAATTTTTCTTCGGTTTGTTTTTCAAACTCTTTTAAATATGCATAAGTAAACGCAATGGCCAAATCGCCACGAATAATTAATGTTAAATCATCACCGCCTAGTACAATGGGACGCATGGGTAAAGGATCTGTCGATTCTTTATTCATTTTTAATATTTCAATTACTCTATCTACACCTTTTTTGTAAGCAACTTTGGTAGATTTTTCTACATTTTCAGAAAAACTTTTTAATGTATCCAAAACTTTATCTCCTTTTCTTATTTTGTTTATTCTGTTTCCCATACCGTTTCCATCAATATGAATCAATGCCAACCAACTTTTGGTACTTCCTTTGGCAATTTTCTTAAATTCGGTAGGATATGAAATGCTATCTATATCTGTTTTATCTTGTAGTGCAGTCGCCCCTTTATTTTCTTGTTTTGCATAGGTTATTATGTCAAGTATTTCATCATCACTACTGTTTGTTACCTTTGAATAAGCCGGATTGCCGGTTCTCCTATTTTTTCTCCTTGCCATTAATCCCAAATCAAAACCATAAAGCGGACGATTCCGTTGGGCTCTTAATTTAGCATCTAATTCGTCAATAGCTTTGTCTTCGTCATCATTTATTTCAACCACTGCTTGACTAAACGGTACACCTGGTGCTTTTTCTAAAAGTTCTTTATGATATTCCATAAAGATTTTTTTAGCATCATCCTCCTTTTCTGTTTTAAAACGGATATTCCCGGCGGCTTTCAGATAAAATTTTCCCGTAATGCTATTATCATCTTTAAACTTTTCAAACCAAGTGGTGCACATCTGCTCCACAATCTCACTTCCTCCTACGATTTCACGCAGTTTGTTGGTCTCAAAAATATAGGACTGTATGCCTTGCACGGTCAGTCCGTAGAGGTATTTTTTTGTACTCATAAAAACAAAATTTTAAAATTCCCGACAATTTACTAACAATTAATTTTAAAACTAAAAA
>JALWYP010000462.1 GCA_026992695.1 Flavobacteriaceae bacterium | reverse complement strand
TTTAGATTTATCTAAACTTTTCCATTTGGTATTTAACACAAAACCTTCTTGTACTTCGGGTTGTAGTCCCAATTTTTTTAATTCGGAAACTAAATAATTTCTAACTCGCTCGTGTTCTTTCGTGCCTAGATAATGTGGTGCTTTGGTAATTTCTTTTAAAGGAACAAGTGCTCTCTCGGCAGAAAAAAGTGTCTTATCAATAGATGCAGGAGCTGCTTTTTTGGGCATAAGGGAAGAAAAACTGTAATAAATTAATGCAAGTATTAGTAAAAAGGAAAGGAGGGAGTTAAAACGTTTCATTAGTGGAATTTTTTTCGTGCTTAAAAATACAAAATTTTTCAGCAGGTTTTTATTATCTTCTATTTTCCGAAAGGAAACACAAAATTTTCCGACGTATTCATTGAATATTAAGAGCAGTTATTATGGGAATTAAAAATTATATAGGAAAGAGAGTTTCTTCAAAGAAAGGAAGTTTGGAAAAAATTAAAGTATCGGATTATATGAGTACAAAACTCATCACATTTAAACCGGAGCAATGTGTTTTGGAGGTAATGAATGTGCTTATTAAGAAAAAGATTTCGGGAGCACCTGTTGTGAATGAGAATAATGAATTGGTGGGTATTATCTCGGAAGGAGATTGTATGAAACAAATAAGTCAAAGCCGGTATTATAACCAACCTTTGGAAGATGTGAAAGTGGAAGAACATATGGCAAGAGAGGTTGAAACCATAGATGGAGAAATGAATGTTTTTGATGCGGCAGATAAATTTTTAAACTCTCGAAGAAGGCGTTTCCCCATTGTTAAAGACGGTAAATTAGTAGGACTAATTAGCCAAAAAGACGTGTTAAAAGCAGCATTAAAATTAAAAGGACATAGTTGGTAGTTAGTCTTCTTTAAGCTTTTTTACCAATTTACCTACGGTAAGCCCTTGTACCAAAATAGAGAAAACAACCACTACATAAGTGATTACCAAAAACAAATCGCGATGCATTTCTTGAGTAAGTCCTAATGCCAATGCGATAGAGATACCACCTCTAAGTCCCCCCCAAGTCATAATAATTCCGGTTTTTGGAACAAAATCCAAGCGTTTTTTAAAGAAATTAATGGGTCCTTTTAGTGATAAATATCGACACAATAAGATAGTTGGAACCGCGATAACTCCGGCAATTAAATAGTGCATATCAAAGGTAAGCACAAGAATTTCCATTCCTATTAATACAAATAAAATAGTATTGAGTAAAATGTCGATGAGTTCCCAAAATTTATCTACGTAACTTTCGGTGATTTCAGACATTGCCGAACCTCGTACCGTGTCGTTTCCTACAATTAATCCGGCGGTTACCATTGCCAGAGGAGCCGAGAGATGTAATTTATGTGCAATAACGGTTCCCATCATAACAGCAGCTAGTGTAATAATTACTTCGATATCGTAATCGTCTATAGATTTCATTAATTTATAGGTAATCCAACCCAATAGCAAACCTAGACCTATGCCACCTATCACTTCTTTTGCAAACAATTCTACTATATGCATCACTTCTATTTCGTCAATTCCTAATTGTGCAATTTGGTAGATAGTAAGAAAAACCACTACGCCCACACCATCGTTAAACAATGATTCTCCAACAATTTTTACTTCCAATTTTTTAGGTACGTTGGCTTTTTTTAAAATTCCTAAAACAGCGATAGGATCGGTAGGAGAGATAAGTGCGCCAAACAAGAGTGTATAAATAAAATCTACTTGTAAACCTATTAATTGTAAAATAAAATACATTGCCGTACCTACTAAAAAAGTTGAAACCAGTACACCGGAAGTAGAAAAAGCCAATACCGGCAAACGTTGCACTTTGAGTTGCTCAAAATTGGTGTGTAAGGCACCGGCAAATAGCATGAAACTTAACATGATGTCAAGTAATACCATTCTAAAATCTATTTGGTGAATAATATATTTTTCGGCTTCTAATAGTGTATTATCAAAATAACTAAATAAAAAAATTCCCAGTGTAAATAAAATGGTAATTAGCATTAGCCCAATGGTGTTTGGAAGTTTTAAAAACCGAACATTTAAATAACCAAATAAAGCTGCTAAAACCACCAATACCGAAACAATGAAAAAATAGTCCATTTGTATGATTTTTTTGCTAAGATAAACCAATATTTTTGCTATGAAAAATTTTAGTAAATTCGCAATAACTAACTAACAATAATTTATGAAATCTCTTGCCTTTTTTACCTTGCTTTTTATAAGCACGCTTGCTTCTGCACAAATATTAAATGTCGAATCGTTACGAAAAGTTACAGACACTACAGGTTGGTCGGGTTCTACAACATTAGATGTAACTTTTGCACGGAATCAAAACGAATTTATTATTGTTTCAAATGATATACACGTGCAATACAAAACCAAAAAATCATTAATTCTGTTTAAAAACCAACTTAATTTTATTAAAATTGAAAACAATGATTTTTCAAATAGCGGTATTCAACATCTACGATACAATTACAAAATAAAACCCAGATTGGTTTGGGAGGCTTTTCTTCAAGCACAGTATAATAAAATTTCAAAAATTGATTTTAGAGGATTGGCAGGAACGGGATTTCGTTTTAAATTATCGAGTTCTGAAAAGTATAAATTTTATTTAGGTTCACTTATAATGTACGAACATGAAGAACTCTCAGACGGTACAGCCATTAACAGAGATGTTCGTTCCAGCAGTTATTTTTCGTTTAGTATGTATCCTAATGATCACATTTCTATTGTTAGCACTACCTATTATCAGCCGTTGTTAAAACAGTTTGGCGATTATAGAATTGCCATGGAATCCTCCTTGATTTTTAAGATACACAAAAACTTTTTATTTAAAGTCACCCATACATTTGCCTACGATACTTATCCGGCACTTGGGATACAAAATTCGCACTACCGATTAAAAACCGGATTGGCTTATAGTTTTGATTGATATGAAGTTTTAATTTCCTTAGATTTTACATCTATTTATCACCGGTTAATATAATTAGAAGCATCTAATCTTATGAAGATGAATAGTAAAATGGTAAAGCCCCATAGTCCTGAACCGCCATAACTAAAAAACGGCAACGGAATACCAATGGTAGGTAACAAGCCGGTTACCATGCCAATATTTACTAAAAAATGTACAAACAAAATGGCTGCAACACTATATCCGTAAACTCGACTAAATTGGGATTTTTGGCGTTCGGCTAGGATTAACAATCTGATGATTAAAAACACAAATAACAAAACAACTGTTAGGCTACCCGTAAACCCCCATTCTTCACCAACGGTGCTAAAGATATAATCGGTGTGTTGTTCGGGAACAAAATTTCCTTTGGTTTGTGTTCCTTGTGTCCATCCTTTTCCAAACCAACCGCCACTACCAATGGCAATCTCACTTTGTTTGGTATTGTAGCCAATTCCTTTTGCATCTACTTTTTTACCCAATACCAAGTTAAAACGATCTCGATGACGTTGTTCAAAAACATTATAAAAAATATAATTTACCGAAAAAACAAACCCAATACCGGCAATTAATGCCAATAAATACATTCTTTTTGATGGGCGTTTTTTTCTTTTTCTGAAAAACAAAACAGCAAGAATTATAATAATAGCCGAGACCACCCAAACAACACCAAATGCCAAAGTAGCTACAAACAAACCGGCAAATATAAAACCAACTAACAAATACCATGATGGAAGCCCTTCTCGGTACAATGGAAATAAAAATGCCGCATACACCAACGCACTACCCGGATCGGGTTGTGGAATAATTAAAAGTGCAGGAATAGCAATGATGAGAAATGCTCGTAACTGGTCTTTAATCTCTTTAATATCAGTTTGAATGTCGCTTACGTATTTGGCTAATGCCAACGCCGTAGCAATCTTGGCAAACTCACTGGGTTGAAAGGTAAAACTGCCAATGGCATACCAAGAGGTTGCTCCATTAACATTTTTTCCGAAAATAAAGAGTCCTATTAACGATAACATCGAAGCCATATAAATAATACTTGAAAATCGTTCGTAGAACTTGGCATCCAATGCCAAAATAAAAAGGATAAGAAGCAAACTTAAACCTATAAAAAATAATTGCTTTACATAGATTTGGTTAAAATCAAAAAAGTGTGTTACCGAATCATTTATAGAAGCCGAATAAATATTCATCCAACCTATGGCAATCAATGCCAGATACAAGCCAACTGTAATCCAATCTATTTGTAAACTTCGTTGTTGATGCATCTTTTTATTTATTCGATTTTTTTATTTTTTGCTAGATTCAATAAAATTCCAATTTCAAACCTACAAGGTTGTCCTTGCTTCACCCCTTTTGAAACCTTGCAGGATAAATCCATACAACTCAATAACTCACCTCACCTCTCATAACACAATTTCCATTTCCCAAAATCTTACTGATTAATTAAAAATTCTTCCCCGCTATAAGGTTTTTTATACTCTTCTTCTAAACTGCCATTAAGTATAAAATCTTCCATATCTTTTCTGGAAATGGTTCCTTTTAAATATTTTTCTATCATTAAACCTGCTATTCTTCCTGCCCATCGCGAACCCCAATAACCATTTTCAACAAACACTGCTACGGCAATTTTCGGGTTGTCTTTTGGAGCAAATGCCACAAAAATAGAATGGTCTGTAAGTTTCATTCGTTTGCCGTTTATTCTAATATAATTTTCAGCTGTTCCTGTTTTTCCGCAAATTTCTATACCGGGAATTCTTAAATACGAAGCCGTTCCGGTATTATACACTTCGTGCATTCCTTCAATCACGGGTTCAAAATAGGTAGAATCTATGGTAGTATAATTTTTAACCGTATATTTTTTTGGGATGGTATCTACTTCCATAACATTTTTTAAAACATGAGGTTTGTAAAACCATCCTTTATTGGCAATGGTAGCAGTAAAATTGACCATTTGCATAGGTGTTAATAATACTTCGCCTTGCCCAATTGCATTAGAAATGGTTGCTGTTGCATACCATTTGTATTTTGGATATTGATAATAGCGATTATAAAATTTTGAATCGGGTATTAATCCTTTTCGTCCCGGAGGCAAATCATATCCTAAATAATTACCTAAACCAAAACTTTCTAAATGGTGTTTCCAGTTATCCATTCCTTCTTGCGGAGTAGGATATTTTTCAATAATTCGCCTGTACACCGTGGCAAAATAACTGTTACAAGAAATGGCTATTCCGTCTATCATAGCCAACGGACTTCTATGATGATGACACCCTAAAGGACGCTTTCCACCATAGTTATAACCACCATGGCAAGATATTTTTTCTTGTGTATCTATCACTCCTTCTTGTAATCCTATCAAAGCATTGAGGGTTTTAAAAGGAGAACCGGGCGGATATTCACCTTGTAACACTCTGTCAAACAACGGTTTTGAAATAGTATCGTACCACAAGCGTGTAAAATTTTTAGACCGTTGTCTTCCCACTAATAATGCAGGGTCGTAAATAGGAGCCGTTACCAAAGCCAATATTTCTCCGGTTGAAGGCTCTAAGGCAACAATCCCTCCTCTTTTATTAACCATTAATTCTTCACCATATTTTTGTAGCGTTGCATCGAGGGTGAGCATAATATCTCTTCCTTTTTCTGGAAGTGTATCAAAAATTCCGTTTTTGTAGGGTCCTATTTCTCTGTTAAATTTATCGCGTTGTATGTATTTTACTCCTTTTTTTCCTCGTAATATTTTTTCATATTGTTGCTCAACACCCGCACTTCCTATTAAATCACCCATTTGATAATAGGGGTGTTTTTTAATAATCGCTTTATCTACTTCGGCAATATAACCCAAAACATTAGCCGCATTTTTTATTTGATAATCTCGTAACGAGCGTTTTTGTATGTAAAATCCGTTGTATTTATACATTTGGTCACTTAATCGTGCAAACTCTTCTTTGGTAAGTTGCGGAATCACTACCGAAGGAAGTCGAGGGGAATACACCCGAGCTTTTTTTAAAATTTCTTTAAATTCTTTTTTGTCCAAACCAAGCAGATTACAAAAAGCAATCGTATCTAAGTTTTTTATGTCTTTAGGTATAACCATTACATCATAAGAAGGCTGGTTGGATACCAAAAGTTTTCCGTTTCGGTCAAAAATATAGCCTCGTTGCGGATAATCATACACGATTTTAACCGCATTGTTTTGAGATATTTTTTGAAAAGAAGTATCCAACACTTGCAAGTACAGTAATCTTCCCGAAAATACTATTCCGGTTATCACCACCATAATGAGCAAGAGAAATTTTCGCATAGCTTATTTTTTTCGACTAAATAATACAAACGAACTCACGATAAGAATCGTACTAAAAATACCCGAAAAAAGAGTTGATTTTAAGATCAGCAAAATGTGTTTCGGGTTAAAAATTTCAAGCGTAAACAATACCAAATGATGAATAAAAACCATAGCAACCACATAGGTTATTATTTGGTTGAATCTGGCTTCACTAATCTTTACCGTATTGTGAAGGTAACTTACTCCAAACGAAAGTTTTAAAAAACCCGGACGCAGATAGGCAATTAAAACAGAAGCTGCTGCGTGAACACCTCCCGAATCTGAAAAAACATCAATGCTTAATCCTAACAGAAAACTTAAAAAAATAAGTAAGGTTTGATTTCCGGTAAACGGAAAGAGTAATATAAAAATTAGATATACGTAGGGGTTTATGTAACCCAAGAAGTTAATATGGTTAAACAACAACACTTGTAAAAGTAGTAGCACAAAAAACCGAATTACATTTATTCCCCACTCTTTATTCTGCATCGTTCAAGTTATTTTCAAGGGTTTTAATTTCGGTGTAATGATTGTTTTTAATGATATAGACATAATTAAGGTTGGTCATATCATTAAACAATTTTACGGTTAAAAAATAATCGTTTTCATTTTTGCTAAATGAAAAATCGGTGATAGTTCCTACTAAAATTCCTTCCGGAAAAATAGCCGAATTTCCTCCGGTTACCAAAGTATCTCCTTTTTTCACAGGTGCTAAAGGCGGAAAATCTATTACTTGAACTGTGTTTGGGTCTTGCATATCCCAAGTTAAAAAACCAAAATGATTGGTGTTTTTCAGTTTTAAAAAAATACGACTTTGGCTGTTTAAAATAGATTGAACTACGGCGTAATTTTTTGAAGTATCTTCTATAATACCTACAATGCCTTTTGTGGTAATTACACCCATGTCTTGAAGGATACTATCCTTACTTCCTTTATTAATAGTGAGTTTGTTGTTGCTTTTTGAGTAGCTGTTGTTAATTACTTCTGCCGTAATAAATTGATATTTTAAGGCAGTTGTATCTTCTTTTAAAACGCTATTTTTATTAAAAACTGCCTTTCTTAATCGTGCATTTTCTTCGGTGAGTTTTTGATTTTCTTCTTTTAAATGAAAATAGTCAACGATATTATTTTTAATAGCATACAACCCTCCACTAAAAAAATTAGCAGACGATATAAATTTGCTTTTATGAAAAGAATGGGATTGAATGGTAAGTACAAATGAAATACCAAAAAGCACCAAAAACAACAGGGTATTTTTGTTTTTTATAAAGAATAAAATAATCTGCTGCATTACGCTTGCTAAAAAATTAATGTTCTGTTGTTAAACGTTGAAGTGTCTAACGACTATTTCATTAGCACACTTTTGTACCGGTTTAAATTTTTAAGTGTAATTCCGGTTCCACGAACCACTACTCGCAACGGGTCTTCTGCGATATATACCGGAAGATCTGTTTTTTGCGACAAACGCTTGTCTAATCCTCTAAGCATAGATCCTCCTCCGGCAAGGTAAATTCCGGTATTATAAATATCGGCAGCGAGTTCGGGGGGTGTTTGCGACAAGGTTTCCATAATAGCATCTTCTATTCTAAGAATTGATTTATCTAATGCTTTGGCTATTTCACGATACGATATTTGTGCTTGTTTTGGCTTTCCGGTAAGTAAATCACGACCTTGTACCGCTAAATCTTCGGGAGGAAGTTCAAGGTCTTCAGTAGCAGCACCTACGGTGATTTTAATATTTTCGGCTGTGCGTTCTCCTACATACAAATTGTGTTGGGTACGCATATAATAAATGATGTCGTTGGTAAACACATCACCGGCAACTTTGACTGATTTATCACAAACAATTCCGCCTAAGGCAATTACAGCAATTTCGGTGGTTCCGCCTCCAATATCTACCACCATATTTCCTTTGGGTTGCATAATATCTACGCCTATTCCTATTGCAGCTGCCATAGGTTCATGAATAAGATATACTTCTTTTCCGTTTACCCGTTCGGCACTTTCTTTTACAGCTCGCATTTCTACTTCGGTGATGCCACTGGGAATACAAATTACCATTCGTAAAGATGGGGTAAGCCATTTCTTTTTTAGTGCCGGAATTTCTTTAATAAACATACTTATCATTTGTTCGCTGGCATCAAAATCGGCTATTACTCCGTCTTTTAAAGGTCTTATGGTTTTTATGTTTTCGTGGGTTTTTCCTTGCATTAAATTTGCCTCTTGCCCCACGGCAATAATTTTTCCTGTGGTTCGGTCTCGTGCAACAATAGAAGGGGCATCAACCACCACTTTATCGTTATGAATGATGAGCGTATTGGCAGTACCTAAATCTATCGCTATTTCTTCTGTAAGGAAATCAAAAAATCCCATATACTTTTATACTTTTTCTAAATTAATATTTTTTCGGGTTACCTATTTTCACAAAGATAACAAAATTAGTGTTTAAAATGACGTACTCCCGTGAAAACCATCGACATATTATTTTCATTACAATAATCGATACTTAATTGGTCTTTTATAGAGCCTCCCGGTTGTATTACGGTATCTATTCCTTGGTTGTGCGCAATTTCTACACAATCGGGAAACGGAAAAAATGCATCGCTAGCCATTACCGCTCCTTTTAAATTAAAACCAAATTTATTTGCTTTATCAATTGCTTGGTTAAGTGCATCTACACGAGATGTTTGTCCTGTCCCGCTGGCACAAAGCTGTTTGTTTTTTGCTAAAACAATGGTATTTGACTTGGTGTGTTTGCAAATTTTTGAAGCAAATAACAAATCTTCTAACTCGCTATTGTTGGGTTTATTGTGTGTTGCCGTTGTTAAAATTTCTTGCGTATCGGTTTGGTTGTCTTTGTCTTGAACCAAATATCCGTTTAGGGCGGTTCTAACCGTAGTGTATGGTAAATTGGTTTGTTTCTGAATTAACAAAATTCGGTTTTTCTTTTCTTTTAATATAGAAAGAGCTTCCTCAGAAAACGAAGGTGCTATTACCACTTCGCAAAAGAGTTTGTGAATTTCTTCGGCTGTGGGTTTATCTATTTCAACATTACTGATTAAAATTCCGCCAAAAGCCGAAACCGGATCACCTGCTAAAGCATCGTTATAGGCTTGTAATACGGTTTCTCGTTGTGCTAATCCACAAGCGTTATTGTGTTTTAAAATGGCAAAGGTAGGGGGTTCACCCGAAAATTCATTCATCAAATTTACGGCTGCATCTACATCAAGGAGGTTGTTGTAGCTTAGTTCTTTTCCGTGTAATTTATCAAACAATGCATTAAAATCTCCAAAGAAATATCCTTTTTGATGTGGATTTTCACCGTACCGAAGTTGCTTACCTTGATGTTCGCTGATTTTTAAAACGGATAGTTTTTCTTCAGATAATGAAGTGTTAAAATAGTTGAAGATTGCCGTGTCGTAATGCGAAGAAACGGCAAATGCTTTGGCAGCAAAACGTCTTCGGTCTGTATCTGAAACTTCTCCGTTACCGGAATTCAATATTTCTAACACCTCATCATAATCTTCCATAGAAGAAACACACCACGTGTCTTTAAAATTTTTTGCAGCGGCACGAATTAAGGAGATTCCACCGATATCAATTTTTTCAATAATTTCCTGTTCTGAAGCTCCCGAAGCAACGGTTTTTTCAAACGGATAAAGATCTACAATTACCAAATCCAGTTGCGGAATAGTAAATTCTTCCATTTGTTGTTGGTCGTCGGTGTTTTCTTTTCGGTTTAAAATACCTCCAAAAATCTTAGGATGTAACGTCTTTACACGACCTCCTAAAATTGAAGGATAATCGGTTACCGACTCTACTGGTACAACAGGAATGTCTAATTTTTCAATAAACTTTTGGGTGCCTCCGGTAGAATAAATAGTAACGCCTAACTCATTAAGTTTGTTAACAATAGGAGCCAGACCTTCTTTGTGAAATACCGAAATTAATGCCGAAGTGATTTTTAGATTACGCATGGTACAAATAACTGTTTTAGGAAAGTGGCAAAAGTACGTATTTGTTATTTAATTTTGTAACAATAGTTTGCTAAAAGAGTCATACCTTTATTGAAATTATAATTTTTACCAGATAGCCTATGCTCATCTATTTACGATTATTAAAAGAGAGTTTTAATTTTGCTGTAAATGCATTAAAAAACAATAAGTTACGTACATTCTTGTCGTTACTGGGTGTAACTATCGGAATTTTTTCGATTATAGCGGTTTTGGCAGCTGTAGATTCTCTAAAACGTGAAATAGAAGGAAGCATAAGCTCATTAGACAACAGTACCATTGTTGTGATGCGTTTTTCGTTTGGACCAACTGAAGTGCCACGTTGGAAAATTAGACAATTTCCGGATGTTACCTATGATGAATATCAATATTTAAAACGAAATATGCCCGATATGGAAGCTATTTCGTTTGCTTTAAACGTACCCAGAACTTCTATAAAATTTGAAGATAAAAATGTTTCTAATGTTGAGGTAGGTGCTACTACCAATGAATACTACGATATTGAAGCTTTGCAATTGGCAGAGGGTAGGTTTTTTAATGAATCGGAATCCAATAGTGGCGCTCCGGTTGTAATTTTAGGAAACGAAATTGCTGATAATTTATTTGACAGCTTTAATCCCATTGGTAAAAAAGTGAGGCTTTACGGAAGAAAATTTACTGTTATTGGGGTTTTAAAAAAAGAAGGTTCCGGTATTTTTGGAGGATCTAAAGACACTTCCATTTTTTTACCGGTAAATGTGGTTCGGAAAATATACGGAAGCAATACACGAAGTACTTTTCCGCAAATTGTTATTAAGCCTCAAAAAAATGTAGATAACGATGCATTTATTGCTATGTTGAAACATAAGCTTAGATTGGCACGAGGATTAAAACCCGGCGAAGTAGATACCTTTTTTGTAAATCAGTTACAGGGTTTTGCAGATTTAATAGATAATATTACCGGACAAATGAATATTATGGGGCTTATTATAAGTTTGTTTTCGTTATTAGTTGGTGGTTTTGGAATTGCTAATATCATGTTTGTGAGTGTAAAAGAACGCACCAATTTAATAGGTATTCAAAAATCGCTGGGCGCAAAAAATAGGTTTATTTTATTTCAGTTTTTGTTTGAGGCTATTATTCTTTCGGTAATTGGTGGATTGATAGGTTTGGGATTGGTGTTTATTGTTTCGGTAATTGCATCGCAATTTACAGGCGATTTTGAGTTTGTCTTATCCTTAAAAAACATGTTAATTGGTACTTCTATTTCAGCATTTATTGGTTTAATATCCGGAATATTACCGGCAATTTCGGCATCTAAATTAGACGCTGTTGAAGCGATTAGAACGGGGATGTGATAGTTTTCAGTCTTCAGTTGGCAGTATCCAGTAACCAGT
>JALWYP010000461.1 GCA_026992695.1 Flavobacteriaceae bacterium | reverse complement strand
TAGAGCGTATTTGGCTTCCGGAAAAAAACCTAAAAATGATATTATTATTCTTTTTACCGATGCCGAAGAACTGGGCTTAGACGGAGCAAGATTATTTGTAAACGAACATCCTTGGGCTAAAGACGTAGGTATTGCCATTAATTTTGAAGCCAGAGGAAGCGGTGGTCCCGGTAATATGATTGTAGAAACAAACCAAGGAAATAAAAATCTTATAAAAGGTTTCATTGAGGCAAATCCCGATTATCCTGTAGCTTCTTCCTTGATGTATAGCATCTATAAAAAACTTCCCAACGACACAGACTCAACCGTTTTTAGAGAAGACGGAGATATTGACGGTTTCTTTTTTGCTTTTATAGACGACCATTACGACTATCATACGGCAAATGATAATTTTAAAAATCTAGACAGAAATACCTTACAACATCAAGGCGAAAATCTCCTACCATTGTTACATTATTTTGCCGATGCAGATCTGTCTCAACTTAAATCCAACGAAGATTCGGTGTATATAAATTTTCCTTTTGTAAAAATGATAAGCTATCCTTTTTCGTGGGTAAAACCTATGTTTTTTATTGCACTATTTATTTTTATAGTTTTAATTTTTATTGGTTTAAAAAAAGGAAAACTAACCGCAAAAGGGATTATTAGAGGATTAATCGCTTTTTTTAGTTCACTCATTATAAACGGACTTATAGGGTATTTTGGTTGGAAGCTGCTTCAAATTGTGTATCCTCAATACCAAGAAATTCAACACGGTTTTACCTATAACGGGCATACGTATATAGCCTTTTTTGTGGCACTTACTCTATCTTTAACATTTTTATTTTACCGAAAATTCGGTAAAAAAATTACTGTTACCAACCTGCTGGTTGCACCTATCTTGTTTTGGTTACTTTTAAATGGTTTTATTGCATTTTCGCTACAAGGAGCCTCTTTTTTTATCATTCCGGTTTACTTTGCATTATTGGCATTTTGGGTGCTCATAAAACAGGAAGAGAATAATACCAAAAGACCCAATATTTATCTAATGCTTTTACTATCTATACCTGCAATTTTTATTTTTGCTCCGCTAGTAAAATTTTTACCCGTAGGTTTGGGACTAAAAATGCTTGTAGGTAGCACAATTTTTACAGTACTTCTATTTGGATTGTTGTTACCCGTAATAGGATTTTACAAATCGAAAAGAGCTTATGCCGTTCTGTTTTTTGTCCTTGCTTTTATTTTGTTTGTAAAAGCGCATCGTAACAGTGGTTTTACACCGGAACATCAAAAACCTAATAGCTTGGTGTATTTTGAAGATGCCGACACAGGAAAATCGTATTGGGCAACCTACGATAAAATTCTAGATCCTTGGACAAAAGGGTATTTGGGAAATTCACCAGTGGAAGCTTCAAAATATATTTCTCTCACAAGTGGAAGCAAATACAAAAGAGCTTATACCTACGCTAATAAGGCTCCGCGAAAAAATATTCCAATATTTCAAGTTGAAAAAAACAAAGATACGGTTGTTAATAATCTTAGAGAAGTTACTTTTACGCTTTTACCACAACGAAAAGTAAACTTGATAAGTTTATACAGCAATACCTTGCTTGATAAGCTTCAATTTAACGGAAGAGCAATGCCTAATGATACTACAAAAAACAAGAAATTTACTACCAATGAACTGGTTCGTTATTTTGTTACCGATGGTGATTCGTTAGAGGTTTCCTATCGTATTTCTCCAAACACACCTGTAAATTTTACAGTAGTAGAACATTCGTTTGATTTACTTAACAATCCGTTATTTACCATTGCTAAAAGACCGGATTACTCAATGCCAAAACCTTTTATCATAACCGATGCAGTTATTGTGAAGAAAACAATCGAACCGCAATTTCTCGCGGTTAAAGTTACAGATACTATTAAAGCAACTAACAATTAACTAAAAAAGGTAAGACAAAACGGGTTTTTCTTTAGTATTGATTAAATAATGTTTTTGCAGAATTACCCCATCCATTTTTTAAACGAAAGCTCATTGTGAAGCACCTTCCCTATTTCTGAAATAGCAATACGCTCCTGTTTCATTGTATCTCTATATCTAATGGTTACGGTTTGATCTTCTTTGGTTTGGTGGTCAACCGTGATACAAAAAGGGGTTCCTACTGCATCTTGACGGCGATACCTTCTTCCTACGGCATCTTTTTCATCATATTGTACGTTGTAGTCATATTTTAGGTCATCAATGATGCTTTGTGCAATTTCGGGTAAACCGTCTTTTTTTACCAAAGGTAACACAGCAGCTTTTACCGGAGCTAATAGTGCCGGAAGTTTTAAAACAACCCTGCTACTTCCGTCTTCAAGCGTTTCTTCTTTTAATGAATTGCTAAACACGGCAAGAAACATTCTGTCAAGACCAATAGAGGTTTCTACTACATACGGCACATAATTTTTGTTTAATTCAGGGTCAAAAAACTGAAGCTTTTTACCCGAAAATTCTTCGTGAGCTTTTAAATCAAAATCGGTACGAGAATGAATCCCTTCCAGTTCTTTAAACCCAAACGGGAAATTAAATTCAATATCGGTTGCGGCATTGGCATAGTGTGCTAATTTTTCGTGATCGTGAAAACGGTAATTTTCTTTTCCAAGTCCTAATGAAAGATGCCAATTAAGACGTGTTTCTTTCCAATACTCGTACCATTTCATTTCTTCTCCCGGACGCACAAAAAACTGCATTTCCATTTGTTCAAACTCACGCATTCTAAAAATAAATTGGCGTGCAACGATCTCATTTCTAAAGGCTTTTCCGGTTTGTGCAATTCCAAACGGAATTTTCATTCTTCCGGTTTTTTGCACATTTAAAAAGTTTACAAATATTCCTTGTGCTGTTTCGGGACGCAGGTACAAATCTGTTGCACTATCTGCTGAAGCTCCTAATTTGGTGCCAAACATTAGATTAAACTGCTTAACATCTGTCCAGTTTTTTGAACCGGTTTCAGGGTCGGCAATACCCAGTTCTTCAATTAAGGCTTTTACATCGGCAAGGTCTTCTGCATCAAGAGACTTTGCCATACGCTCTAAAATCTGTTTTTGTTGTGCCTTGTATTTAACCACTCTAGAGTTGGTTTCAACAAACTGTTTTTCGTCAAAACTATCACCAAATCGTTTTTTAGCTTTGGCTATTTCTTTTTGAGCTTTCTTGTTTAGTTTTTCGCAATAGTCTTCAATAAGTACATCGGCACGATATCGCTTTTTAGAGTCTTTATTATCAATTAGTGGGTCGTTAAAGGCATCAACGTGTCCGGAAGCCTTCCAAGTAGTGGGATGCATTAAGATAGCCGCATCAATTCCTACAATATTTTGGTGCATATATACCATGCTTCGCCACCAATATTCGCGTATGTTTTTTTTAAGTTCTACACCGTTTTGTGCATAATCGTAAACGGCACTAAGACCGTCGTATATTTCGCTGGACGCAAAGATGAATCCGTACTCTTTTGCGTGTCCTATTACTTTTTTAAATTTGTCTTCGTTTGCCATAGCGCAAAAATATAAAAACCCAAAGGATAAGTGTATAAGGATTTGTTTTTTTTCAATTGTATTTTAG
>JALWYP010000460.1 GCA_026992695.1 Flavobacteriaceae bacterium | reverse complement strand
TTCAAAATACATTGCTCATGTTTCTCCTTATGAAGTGGGATATCAATTAAAGGCAATTATCACCTTACGGGCTTTTATGGGGAAACTTAAACCTTTTTTATCCAAGGTAAAAACCTATCAAGAAGTCCTAAATTGTTACCGAATTACAGGAGATGAAAATATCGTAATGGAGGTGGTTTTGCGGGATCATAAGCATCTTGAAAAGTTTATTGACCAACTCATTACTTATGGTGAAACCAAAACACAAATCATCCTTTCTCAAGTGGTAGATAATGCATCGGTTAGACCATTGTAGATTGTTAGTATATTAATTAGAGAGTCCGTATTAATGACAATACGGACTCTCATTCAAATTGAAAATCGAATAGTGATGAAAACTTATTGAATCTCAATAGAAACTTTTATCGCTTCGTTTATAGTGGGATATGTAAATCCGTCATTCACAAGTTGTACGACTCCGTTTTCATCCATTCCGGTGCCGGCACCTCCTCTAAGGGGTTGGTTGTTTCCTGCTCCGGGATATTCATTTACTTCGGTACCTGCATCCCACAATTTAATTTGTGATGTCATATCACCTGAAATAGCAACTCCGTTGTTAAACAAGTTAATCCCTGAATCATCAAATGCATAAAATAAATCATTAGATTGAACTAACATTAATGCTAAGTTAAGCACATCACCTTCTTGTGCTGTAAACGTAAAACTATACGAATTGTTGGGCATTAAAGGTCCTGGATTTCCGGCTCCTTCGGGGGTGTTAAAAATACCGCTTTCAGAAACTCCTCCGGCAGAAGATAAATAGGTGCCTAATGCACTGGGATCTCCATCTTCGGCTAAGGCTTCCAAACCGTTACCTGCATCGGGTTGGTTTGTTGTAAAAAGAGGCATTACATTGTTTTGGTGTACAGCAAACACTCCGGGTGCAAAGGGTGAGAAGTAACCGCTATTGCTTGAAAGAAATCCGTCCATCATGCTGTTATCCCCGTCTTCGGCAAGTTTTTCCATTCCGGGAGAAGCTGCCATCCCGTTTGTAAATAATTTAGTTTGGTCATTATGAATCGCCCAAACTCCGGGTGCAAAAGGGGTAGATAAAGTGGCTGTTTCTGAAATATTGGTAATTGTAACAGTAAACATCGTTCCTCCGTCATGTGATACCATAACTTTAATTACAGAGTTGGTATCTGGATAGGTAAACCCGTCATTAACCATATGAATTACACCGTTTTCATCCATTCCCATATTAGCCCCCGATTGGTTCATAGGTTGGTTAGGACCATTACCCGGTTCTTCATTTACTTCGGTGCCGGCATCCCATAAAACTAATTGGGATGTTACATCACCGGTTGTTGGATTTCCGTTTGCATCATACAATGCTAATCCGGTATCTGCAAAACCGTAAAATAAGTCGTTTGATTTTACAAACATGGTGGAAAAAGAAAGAAAACTTCCTTTTCCGGCATTAAAACTAAAACTTTCGGAATCCATTGGCATAAGTAAACCCAATGTACCGTGTTCTTGAAATAATTTTGGAGTAAATACATTTTCAATAGTTACTTTAAAAGTAGCATTGGCTAGCGGTATTGTGTTGTTGTCATCATCATTGTCGCATGATGTAGCGAAGATTGCTATGCTAAAAAGCATAAATAAAATTTGTTTTTTCATCACAATTATTTTTTAAAATTAATTATGACAAATTTAGACCTCGTGTTTGCAAAAAAGTGTTAGCTGGCTAACACAAGGTTATTTTTTTATAATAATTTCTTTTCTGTTAAAGTCTAAGTAGTTTTCTTCCTTGAGAGTGTTCATAATAATATTTAAAGTAGAACGGGAAGTACCTAGTAACGAAGCCATATCTTTTTGAGTGTAGGGATGTTTAATTAGTATATCTCCATTAACTAACGGAGTGCCATAATCTTTTTCTAATTCTGTAATAAATTCTATCACACGAGTTCGGGTGTCTTTAAAGAGCAATAATTCTAATCTGCGTTCTAATTTTTTTAATCGAAGCCCAATGATTCGATAAAATTTAATGCTAAGAGGTCTGTTTTTTTGCATTAATCCTTGTAGTTCTTCGGTTGAGATAGAACATATTGCATTTTCAGAATCGATAGCTTGGGCAAAATCGGTGTGTTTTTCTTCACCTAAAATGGTTTTTTCACCAAACACTTCTCCTTTTGACAGAATAGCTTTCACTACCTCCTCACCTTCGGGTGTGTAATAGCCTATCTTTACTTTTCCACTATCGATTAAATATACTTTAGAAGCCGATTGATCTGTAAAATAAATAAATTCATTTTTCGAATATTTATCAAAGGTATGTGATTTTTTATACGCTTTTACCTTATGCGGACAAAGAATTTTGTAAAGATTAATGTCTTCAAAATACCAAATTTTTTCAGTTTTCATAGGCTAAAAATTAAAGATCATCTGTAAAATGTTCTTTTCTTTTGGGGTTTTTAAATTTTTCTTGGTTGTATTCTTTTGAAGCTCCTTTGGGAATGGATAAGGATTGCCAATCTTCTTTTAAAATAAGTTTTCCCAAGAAAACCATCTGCCCAATATGATAGGAATAATGGCACAACTGTCTGTTTATTGCTTCTACAACCGTATGCCCCAAGTTTCGGATAAATATTTGTTTTTCCAAATCAGTTTCAGATAAGGGAGTAAGTGCAGTATAAAGACAATCCCAACCTTTGTTCCAGTAAGCTATTAATTCTTCTTTGATTTTAAAGGTTTGCATAAATTCATCGTCTCTGTTTCGCCAAGGTTTTTCGCCGTCTTCGGTTAAAAAATTAGTCCATCTGGATAGCATATTTCCTACTAAATGCTTTGCGATAATGGCAATGCTGTTATTGGTTTCATCCGGTTGCCAAAATAATTGCTTTGTAGAAAGTCTGTCTAGGGTTTTATCACCCAATGACTTGTAATATTGAAATTGTTTTAAGATGCTAGGCAGGTAACTGTTCATTAGGAATACTTTTTTGAGATAAAGATACTAATTTTTTTAGCCATAGCGATAATACCATTGCTGCTAAAGCAAAAACAACTGTAACTATCCAGTTGGTTTGATAACCAAAATGTTGAATGATTTTAAAACTTATAAGCGGACAAAGAATATGTGCAAAAGAAAACGAAATAGAATACCAAGCCATATAGGTTCCTTCATAACCTTTTTTTGAACTTTTCATAGCAAAAGAATTGGTAAACGGAAAGGAAATCATTTCAGCTATAGTAATAAAAACCATGTGCACAATAAGAATTTGCCAAAAACTATCATAGAGTAGGAATAAGAAACCTATTCCCATAAGCATTGCACTATAAAAAAATAATTTGGCATAACCGGTTTTGTTTTTTTCTATCCAAGCCACTAATGGCATTTCAATAAGAACTATTAATATTCCGTTTAGTAGTAATAATAAACCGGTATAGTTTTCGGGTAGTCCAAATTGAACATAATGATACGTAGGTAAGGTAAAAAACAGTTGCATAAATACCATTCCTAACAAAAAGCTAATTCCTAAAAAAACCATGTATTTTTTGTCTTTATACAATTGGAATTTATTGTTTTTTTTATGAAGTGAAACTTCTTTT
>JALWYP010000459.1:1042-3593 GCA_026992695.1 Flavobacteriaceae bacterium | reverse complement strand
CCTTCTTCCACTTGTCTTAAAACGTTGGTTTGTACGTCTTTTTTTTCTGAAAACACTTTTTTTAATTTCATGATTTTTGTTTTTTAATTATTGGTTTTATCAATCCACATTTCTGCAGGCATTCCTATTTTTAGGCTTCCATCATTTTTTACGGTTACTTTTACGGCATAAACCAAGTTTACCCGTTCTTCTTTAGTCTGAATAATTTTAGGAGTAAATTCGGCTTCGGTGGCTATCCAAGTAATGGTTCCGTCATAGGATTTCATTGTTTCTCCCGAATCAATTTTTACAATTACTTGTTGTCCTATTTTTATGTTTGGTAATTGTGGTTCACTAACATACACACGTAATTCCAAGGTGTTTAAATCGGCAATTTTATAAAGTGGCTTCCCAAAATTTACGATTTCATTAGGTTCTGCATAGGATGTTAAAACCGTACCCGAAATAGGATTAGTAAGCACACTTTTACTTATCTGATCTTCTATTTGCTTTACCTGTATAGCTACACTTTTAAGCTCGTTAACAATGGGGGCGTTTTGGGTTTCTACGCTTCGTATCTGTTGTTTTATAACGTCAATTTGTCCGTTCACATCATCGAGTTGTTTTTGCGTTCCTGCGTTTGCTTTAATCAGGTTTTCAATTCGAGTTTTGTTGGTTTTTGCCGTTGCTAATTGGGCATTTAAGACATTAATTTGTGAAAGCACTCCTCTGGATTTTGAGCCTATGGTATTTTTAGATGCTAACAGTTGTTGTTTTTTTAAATACAATTGAAGCGTGTCTACCAACCCCACCACTTTTCCTTTTTCTAAATCTTGCCCTTCTTTTACGGTAAATTGAAGTAATTTTCCGTTTGCTTCAGAAGAAATTAGGATTTCTGTTGCTTCAAAATTTCCGTATCCGTCTGCTTTTTCATCTCCTGTTTTACAAGAAATAAGGGTTGAAAAAACAAGTAGTATTAAAATTGTTGTTTTAAGTTTCATATTTTATTTTTTTAATTTCCTTGAGTGGTATTGTAATTTGTTTTTGCCATTAATAACTGAATCTTATGTGCGTTAAGATTATTTTTTGCTTCATATAGGTTGGTTAATTCGGTAATGTAAGCCGATGCCGTAATCACTCCGTTTTTAAGTTGTGCTTCGGCTGTTTCTACAATTTTTTCGCGTAATGAAATTATTTCTTCATCGGAAGCAATATAGGTTTGATATTTGCTAATTTCAGACTGATTTTTGTCTAATTCAATCTCCGTATTTAGCGTAAAAACTTCTTTTTGGTTGTCTATAATCTCTTTATTAATTTGAAGCGATTTACGTTGTTTTTTGCTGCTATTCCAGTCAAACACATTCCAATTTAGTTTGGCACCCACGATGTAAAAAGGTTGAAATGAATTATCCAACATATTTAAGCCCGGATTGCCATAACCTCCTGTTGCAAAACCCATTAGTTTGGGTGCGTTTTGCTTGCTTATTACTTTTTCGGTAGCTTCAATTTGTTGTTTTTGTAACGAAAATAATGCTAACTCTGGTCTGTTTAAGGTGTTGGAAACAGTTTCAGAAACAATGGGTGTTTCTAAAGTAGTTTCTGTTGTTACGGGTTTACCAATTAACGAAGAAAGCATGGTAAAAAGAGATTGCTTGCTTATATTTAAATCGGCTTGTTGTTGTGTAACTTTGAGCAATTCGGCTTCCAAAACACTATCTGATGTGGGTAATAAAGTACCGTATTTAATACCTGCTTTTACTTCTTTTAATCGAGCCTCCAATTGTTGTTTCTTTGCTAGTAACAACGCCTCTTTTTCTTGAGTTAACAAGATGGAAAAATAAATATCGTTTATTTGTTTTTTTAAAGAATATAAGGAAACTTCAATATTTTTTAATTGGGTTTTAACCGAAGCTTCTTTGGCTTTAATCGAAGCATTTACTAAGCCTCCATCGTAAATAATTTGATTTACAGAAAGTGTTGCTTTGTATTGGTCATTATTTGGCGGATCAATAGAAATGTTAGGTATGTTTATGGGGAGTTCAATCACATCAGATTGATACGTTGCTTGTGCTTCTAACCCAAATTGAGGTAATTTTTTTGTTTTTAGTACCTCGACATCTAGGTTGTTTTGGTTTTCAAGTAAATTCGTTTGTTTTGCTAAAGGGTAGTTTTTTTCTACTAAATGATAACATTCATCAAGACTTATGGTTTCTTGACTCATTGCTAAAATACTTGCAAAAAATACGATTATTGTTATTACATTTTTCATTTTTTTAAACCTTTATAGCGTTAATAATAAATTGAGCGACTTCGGTTTTTCTTTCTTTCATTAAGTCTTTATATTGTTTTTTATTGGTTCTGGTAAAACCCATTAATAAGGGAGCGCCTATAAACGGAAAAATATTGAGTGCCAGAATATTAATAAACAACTGCTCCGGGTTTATAGGTTTAATTGCTTTATTTTCAATGCATTTTTCTACTTGGTTTTTAAAAACCGCTATTGTAGGAAAATGTTCTTCTGCCACTAGATTTTTTACAAAATCAGGGTTTCTGTTCAGTTCTTGACTAACAA
>JALWYP010000459.1:0-1032 GCA_026992695.1 Flavobacteriaceae bacterium | reverse complement strand
GGTATATACGGATGCTTTACAACAAATGAAATATAACTGCTTGTAAAATCTTCTATTTTTTTAAATAACGGAACATCGGCATTAATAACTTTATTAAGTTTTGGTGCTAACATCGAGAAAGCATTTTTAAAAACTGCCTCAAAAAGAAGTTCTTTGCTTCTATAATAATAATGCAACATAGCTTTATTAATTCCTGCTTCATCTGCAATTTCTTGCATTCGTGCTCCCGTCATTCCTTTTTTTTGAAACACTTTTTTGGCAGCATTTAAAATCCCCGTTTCGGTGTTTGTGTCTTTTGTTTTTTTCATTTTATTAACTAAATAGTTTAACCATTTGGTTGACAAAGGTAAATCTTTTTTTGGTTATACCAACTTTATTTTGAATTAATTGCAATTTTCATGACTTTCGTTAATAATTTCGTTAAAATCATCAAGGCTTAAAAATTGTGGTGTATACGTACCTTCGTTGCTTATGATGTTTGTTACATAAGCGCGCAAGTGATTTCTAGATCCACATTGTAAACTTTCGTAAGCTGTTAAAATATAAGTGTTTGTTGTTTGATTCATGTAATCTTCCAAGTCAACAATATCCAAATCCTCAATGGTAGCACCTATTTTAAGTGCTTCTATAAGGCTTTGTTGTCCGACTTCCACAAATTGATCATAAAAATTTTGTAGCTCTTGGTTTTCAAATTGCCCTTCAGGCAAAATAGTATATTCTATATTGTATAAATCAAGTAAACCAGCAATTGAATTCATATGGGTTTGTTCACTACTTTTAATGTTCCCAAAGGTGTTGTGATTCCATATACTAAATAAATATTGATAGGTATCACGTGCCAGTTTTTCCTCTTCCAGCATGAAGAGCAAACCATTGCTTTCTTCTTGTGTTACAATTGTACTATTTACAACATCGTTTGTGTTATCATCATCACAAGCGATAAACAAGCTTGAACTAAAAATAGCTACTGCTATCAATAATAATTTTGAATTTATTAGATTTTTCATAATATTTTGTTTTTAAATTATTTTA
>JALWYP010000458.1 GCA_026992695.1 Flavobacteriaceae bacterium | reverse complement strand
TCCAAAATTGATACAACAAACTTATTGCCATCATAAACACAATCATTGCCGGATGAAATCCTACTAACGGCAACCATAACCAAAATACAAAAGAGAAAAAACTTCCGGTCCAAGTTTGCCTAAGTGCCGTGCTTAGATTATAATGTTGAGAGGAATGGTGTACCACATGAGAAGCCCATAAAAACCTATTTTCATGCGATATTCTATGAAACCAATAATACGAAAAATCATCTGCAAAAAAGAGCAGTACAAAACTCCACCAAGTTATGGGTATGGTAAAGATCCTAAAATTTTCGTACACATAATACAGTGCCGCTAATACTATGATTTTACTAATAAACCCAATAAAAACGTTGCCCAATCCCATTGCAATAGACGAAAAAGCATCTTTACCTGTATAGGTTTTTAATCCTTGCTTGGTAGCTACATAAAGTTCAAGCAACATCGCCAAAACAAAAAACGGAATGGCATATAATATTAAAGGAAGAAAGCTGGGCATCGAATAATTTTAATGTAAAAATACAAAAAAAAGACTCACAGGTTTCTACTTAATGCTTATAAGTAAAAAAACTGTGAGTAGTTAACCCGCATTATTCATATAAAAACCTTATTCTATAATCTCGGTTTTTGATATTTTCATAGCTATTCCTTCTTTTACCAAGGTTATAATAGAAGTTACATTTTTATTTTTATAGTAATACTTAATGGTTTTTAAACCCTTGTTTTCGCGTGTTATTCTTAACTCGCTTGTCCATGGTTTTTCTTTAGATTCGGGTTCAACCAGTACTTGGTTTTCTTTTCCTTTTAACGATGGAAAGGCAAAATAGGCAGGAATATTTCCCAGCTTTTTTGCAATAAAAAAAGCTTCGTTCCAATCGGCTTTGGGTAATGTTATGGTTTCGGTAGTTGAAGGTTTACGTACACTTTTACCAATAGTTTTGGTATAGGTTACCTTGGGAAATAACGTTTGTAATTCTTCGGCATATCCTTTTATACTTACATCTTCATCCGGCGGAAAGTAGTTAGACAAGTAGCCATTAAAGGCAAATCCTTTTTTATGGTTAAACGCCACTTCATCCATTCCGCCTTTTATACCACTTACAGTCATAGTGATTTTGGTTTCGGGAAAAATTACTTTTACGCGTGTTCCGTAGGGCATTACGGCTAATTTTTCACTACTTAGATTGTTAAACTCTCGCAAACTTAATCCGGTTGAAGCAACTACATATTTATACGATTTGTTTGCGTGTGTTGCGTTTTCATTAGAAGGTGTTTCGACTAAGGCAACCTCTTGATTTTTAAGATTTTCTTTTTTAGAAGTTTTTTCAGTTTCCGATTTACAAGAAACGGTTAGAACGGTTACGGCAAGTGCCAAACTAAAAATTTTTACTGTTTTCATACTGTGAGAATTTAAGATTCCGATGTCTCGGAAAGGTTACTACTAAATTTAAAAAAGTAATGTTCTCACATAGGGTTTCTGGTTTTTTGTTCTTATACTTAATACTTTGTACTTAAAAATTACTATCTCAACAACTCACCACCTCCAATCCTCACATTCCACTTAAAATTCAAACTTTAATTGAACGGCTATTTCTTCTTTTGTCAAAGAATCTTCCGCTTTTAAAATTTTCTTTTTATCGGTATTCAAATTCGATAAAGAAATTCCCAACAACCGTACCGAGTTTTTTATTTTTTCTTGAAATAACAATTCTTTAACGATTTCGAGTATCAAGTTCTTGTCATTTATAAAATATTTAACAGTTTTGCTCCGGGTTTGAAGACTAAAATCGCTGTATTTGATTTTCAGCGTAACGGTTTTTCCGGAAACTTTATTTTTCTTCAACCTTCGTTCCACCTCTTCGGCAATTTGGGCAAGACGGTCTAACATAAATATTTCGGAAGTAATGTTTTTACTAAAGGTACGTTCGGCTGCAAGTGATTTTCTAATGCGTGAGGGTTTTACTTCTCCGGTATGAATTCCTCTTACTACTTGGTGGTAATACCTTCCGCTTTTTCCGAAGTGTTGGATTAAAAATTCGATCGATTTTTGCTTTAAATCGGCTCCGGTAAAAATTCCCAGTTTATACATTTTCTGTACGGTAACTTTTCCAACACCATAAAACTTTTTAATATCCAACTGCTCTAAAAATTCGATTACTTCTTCGGGCGGAATGGTTTTTTGTCCGTTGGGTTTGTTTATATCGCTGGCAACTTTGGCTAAAAATTTATTGATGGAAATTCCCGCTGAAGCAGTAAGCCCGGTTTTGTCTTTTATTTTTTTTCTAATTTCGGAAGCAAGAAGTGTGGCACTGGGATTTCCTTTTTTATTTTGGGTTACGTCTAAGTATGCCTCGTCTAACGAAAGCGGTTCGACCATATCGGTATATTGAAAAAAGACAGCTCGAATTTGATTAGAGATTTCGGTATAGCGTTTAAAATTTGACGGGACAAAAATAAGTTCGGGACACAACTTTTTGGCAACCACACTACTCATTGCACTTCGCACACCAAATTTTCTCGCCTCATAACTGGCGGCACTTACCACACCTCTCTCCGAACTTCCTCCTACGGCAACGGGATTACCACGAAGCTCCGGATTATCTAATTGCGCTACCGAAGCATAAAAGGCATCCATATCTACATGAATGATTTTTTTTAGAGGAAAAGAATGTTTCAAAATAGCAACAAGTGTTTTTTCAAAAATACATATTCTCCTGTTATTATTTTCAAGATGATAGTAAATAACACCAAATCCCGAAACTTACGTATCTTTGCAATCCATTTTCAGGAAAACATAATGACACAAACAGGAAAAATAGAGCTTATGGCTCCGGCAGGAAGCTTTGAATCGCTACAAGCAGCAATAGATAACGGAGCAGATAGTGTGTATTTTGGAGTTGAGCAACTCAATATGCGGGCACGTGCCAGCATTAATTTTACCATAGACGATTTACCCGAAATTGTACGTCGATGTGAAGCAAAAAATATTCGCACTTACCTTACATTAAACACCATAATTTACGACCACGATTTATCGATTATAAAAACGCTTCTCGATGCTGCCAAAGCAGCTAACATTACAGCGGTTATTGCGATGGATCAAGCAGTAATTGCCTATGCCAGACAAATAAACATGGAGGTGCATATTTCTACCCAAATAAACATCACCAATATTGAAACGGTAAAATTTTACGCACTTTTTGCAGATACGATGGTAATGAGCCGTGAGTTAAGCCTAAGACAAGTAAAAAAAATCTGTGAGCAAATAGAAAAAGAGCAAGTAAAAGGACCATCGGGTAACTTAGTAGAAGTGGAAATATTTGGTCACGGAGCTTTGTGCATGGCAGTATCGGGCAAATGTTATATGAGTTTACATTCGCATAATTCTTCGGCAAATCGCGGTGCTTGTAAACAAAACTGCCGAAAAAAATACACTGTAATTGACCAAGAAACCGGCGTTGAAATGGAACTCGATAACGAATACATTATGTCGCCTAAAGACCTTTGTACACTCGATTTTCTCGACCAAGTAATCGACACCGGAATAAAAGTGCTAAAAATTGAAGGACGCGGACGTGCACCTGAATATGTAGCC
>JALWYP010000457.1 GCA_026992695.1 Flavobacteriaceae bacterium | reverse complement strand
CAGTAAAGTAAAAGTAAAACTTTTTATTACAATTGATTTTGAATACAAGCTAAGTTTAACTTATAAAGATGGTACGCTTTTATTTGGTTCGGTAACAACGTACGTAAACGGAAAAGTTCACTCAACTACTACCACCGAGAAATCCGGTGAATTTTATACTATAACTAAAGATGATCATAAATCAAAATTTTTAAACCAAATTACTTATTCTGGTGCATTACTTTATTTTAATGAGCCAACGAATCAATCAACTATATACTCTGAGTTTGATGCGATGAACAAACCCTTAAAAAAAATTGCTTTAAACGAATACCAATTAACCAATCCAAAAAACGGACGCTTAAGCGAGTATTATTATAAAAACGGAATTTTGAAATCATCTACCAATCACCATGATTTGATGACTTTTACTTTAACAAAACAATAAAAAGTTTAATACTATTAAAGTTTTTCGCATAGTAACACCACTTTTACATTATTTTGAAGCGTAGTGAAAAAGAGATAGGAACTTCCACCGTCTTTTATATTCCATTTTTTTCGAAGTTGGGCAACGGTTTCCGGGAAATTTCGTGTAGCAATATTTGCTTTACTATTGCTGATAAATTGCTTTACCACTTTCTTTTTATAAGGAATTACTTGCTTAATAATAAAACATCTTCCGGGAAAATCTACTATCTTGTTTGAAGTAAATAGATGACTGTTTTTATGAAGTTTTTCAATACTAAATTGATCTGAAAGTAAATCAAATCCACCGCTTTTTAAAATAGCCGGATTGGGTTCGTATAAATACTTTTTAGGTTTTCCATATAAAATGGAAGCTATGTCGTTTCGTTTAAAATCAAATTTTTGAGACTCATTCTTTAAAAAATTAACGGTTATAATTTTCACGTTTGTTACGGTTTCGTTTTTAAGCTCCCATAGTAATTCCTTTACTTCATTCTGTACCGAAACGATATGGATGGTATGTGCAAAGGGTAATTCATTGATACCTGCCGAAATATCTAGCATAGGAGATGTTTTTACCAATATTACTTTTGCCTGAAGAATAAGTTTATCTATTATTTCGGGAAGGTTAGGTTCGCAGTCTTTTAAAAAAAACACCTTTCCTTTTGTTTGATTTCTTCTAGAGGGGTCTAAATAAATAACATCGTATTGTTGTTGAAGAGCTTTTGTTACCCCATCTTGATTTTGGCAATTAATAGTACTTGCTTTCAGGGTTTTAAAATTATGTTGCGTGATCTTAAACAAATTTGTGTTTAATTCAGAATAATATACTTTTTTAATTTTTTTTGAAAAATAATAACTATCCACACCCAAGCCGCCGGTAAGGTCTGCCAGAGTATTTCCTTGTACAAGCGAAGCTTTATATTGTGCGGTAATTTCAGATGAAGTTTGCTCTATATGAAGCGTTGGCGGATAAATTATACCATCTGTATTTGCCCAAGTAGGAAGTTTTGTTTTGGCTTTTTGATACCCTTTTATTTGTTGTAATAATTCTTGTGTAGTAACATCTTGAAAGTGGCTGCCGCTAAAAGCAAGTCGGTTACTATCTCCCGAAAAGTTTTTAATAAAGTCTTGTACTTCCTTTCTGGCAATTACAGTATTCACTAGTGTTCAAAGACGTATTTTAGGATGTTTGCACCCATTTTTAATGCTTTTAAACGCACTTCTTCAGGGTCGTTGTGTATTTCGGGGTTTTCCCATCCATCACCCAAATCACTTTCGTGCGTATAAAGAAGGACTAATCTCCCGTTATAAATAATACCAAAGGCTTGTGGACGTTTACCGTCGTGTTCATGAATTTTGGGTAATCCTTCCGGAAACGGATAGGCAGAATTAAAAATAGGATGGTCTGCCGGAAGTTCTTTAAGCTCACTATTGGGAAAAACTTTAACAATCTCTTTCCGAATGTATTGATCTAATCCATAATTATCATCTATATGAAGGAAACCGCCACTAAGTAAATATTTTCTAAGATTAAGAGCTTCTTCAGGAGTAAAAAAAACATTTCCGTGCCCGGTCATATGTAAAAAAGGGTAATTAAACACATCGATACTTCCCGGTTTTACGGTTTGTGGCTTTGTGTTTAAAGCGGTATGTATTTCGGTATTACAAAACGTTATTAAATTAGGTAAAGAAGTGGGATTTGCATACCAATCGCCACCGCCGCCATATTGCAGGATCGCAATTTCTTGTGCATTTCCAAAAACGGTAAAACAAAAAAATAAAAGTAAAAAAAGTTTCTTTTTCATATGGTCAAAGATACAATTTATAGTGCTTTGCTCCAAAATTAAACAAATGGCGAAAAAGAGCCGGTTTTTGTCTATTTTGAGACACTTAAAAAAGTATCTTACTTGTAGGTTTGCACTATAAATTTTTAAATAATTAATCAAAATGAAAACTGTAAAACTAGTAACCTTATTATTATTAAATGTTGTGTTTATAATGAGTTGTTCTAAGAAAGACGAGAACAACAACACACCCGACCCCGATGCGGTTGTACAAATACCCGATGCCAATTTTAAAGCGGCATTATTAGACCAAAACCCAAACATAGATACAAACAACGATAACCAAATTCAGGTTAGCGAAGCCGAAGCGGCAACCGACTTGTGGTTAGAAGGAAAAGGCATTACCAATCTGTCGGGATTAGAAGCTTTTACAAATTTAGAAATACTGCGATTAAGCAGTAATAGCACATTATCTAATATTGATATTTCACAAAACACCAATTTACGTAACTTAGATGCACCTTTTACCGATATTTCTTCGTTAGATTTAAGCAACAATGAAAAACTACAACGTTTAAATGTGCAAACTTGTTTGTTTCTTAGCAGCATTACATATCCTACTGGACAAAGTAGGTTAGAAGATATGAATCTTTCTGAAACGATAATTACAGGTGTTCCTTTCTCGCAATTAACAGCATTAAAATACGTTGCCTTACGCGATAGTAAAATTACGGATGTTGATATGTCTAGCAACGAACAATTACAACAAATTTGGGCAAACAATAATTCGCAACTTACTTCTGTTAATTTAAAAAACGGAAAAAATCAAATTATTATTGATATCGATTTTACAAATTGTACGAACCTGTCTTCAATTTGTGTAGACGATGTAACTTATGCAAATGCTCAAGATCCTGATCGTTGGAAAAAAGACCAGTCTACTTCGTACACTTCAACTTGTAATTAATGAAAATACAAAACTAACCAACCAGTTTATATTATGGTTGTAAAGACTTGGTGGTTTTAAAATCACCAAGTCTTCTTTTTTTGTATGTTTGTAAAAAAAACAATGGGTTTAATAAATAAAATTTTTGGCAACTCCGAAAAAGAAAAAACACCCCAAAAGGTGTTGCCTTGGCGTGTACTTACTTCATTAAACCAATTAGATGAAATTAACAAACTATCACATGAAAAGCTTGTCGTTCTATTTAAACATTCTACACGGTGTGGTACTAGTAGTATGGCATTACGACAGTTTGAGAGCCATTATAATCTCCCGGATGATAGTGTTTATTTGTATTTTTTAGATTTGTTGTCGTACCGAGAGATTTCCAACGAGATAGCAATTCGGTTTCAAGTTCTTCATCAA
>JALWYP010000456.1 GCA_026992695.1 Flavobacteriaceae bacterium | reverse complement strand
TTTAAAAAGCAAGCAAAGAGGGTTGCGTTTTTTAGTGTCAAAATTTACGTTTTCAGAAAAAAATAGAACGGTAAGCGCATTTAATGAAACCGCTCATTTAAGTTCAAATTGGTGGATTATTCCTTATGTTACGCAACGCTGGAACCGCCTAATAACGGGAGACGAATCAATTGATTACCGAAATTTTTTGGTTCAAGAAGTTTTAAAAAACAAAAAAGATGTAAAACTACTTTCACTTGGCACAGGAACGTGTAGCAATGAAATTGCATTAGCAAAAAATGATGTGTTTAGTAACATAACCTGTGTTGATCTTACCCAATATAGACTTTCGCAAGCAAAAAAAATTGCTACTAATGAAGGATTAAACAACCTAACGTTTATTTGTTCAGACATAGAAAATTATTCATTTCCCGAAAACCATTTTGATGTTGTATTATTTAATTCTTCTCTACACCATTTTAAGAATGTTGACAATTTACTATCAACAAAAATCAATAAATGCCTAAAAGATTCAGGATTACTTGTTGTTAATGAATATGTAGGTCCTACCAGACTACAATTTCCAAAAAATCAGTTAAAAGAAATTAATCGGGCACTTAAAATAATTCCTAAAAAATATAGACAGCGATATAAAACAACGCTTACAAAAAATTTCTTTACCGGATCCGGATTGCTGAGAATGATACTGGCAGACCCATCAGAATGTATTGATTCAAGTAGTATCTTGCCAGCAATTCACACACATTTTAAAACGGTGATTGAGAAACCGTATGGAGGAAATATAATTATGAATGTTTTAAAAGATATTTCTCATCATTTTATTGAACTTAACGACGAAAAAAAGGCTATCCTCGACGAACTTTTCCGTTTTGAAGACGATTATTTAAAAAATAATGACTCGGATTTTGTTTTTGGCGTTTATAAAAAATAGTAATACCAAACGGAATTATTTTTTTCTGTATCTTACAAACACCTAAAATAATAAAAGGGTTCTCTCGTGTAAGCTAATTCCCGGTTTAAATTTATGAAGCAAAAACACCTTTCCGTATCGGCAAAAAAACACCTTGGTCAACATTTTTTAAAGGATAAAAATATTGCCCGAAAAATAGCAAACACCTTAACCTTAAGCTCCTATAAAAATGTTTTGGAAATAGGTCCCGGAATGGGTGTGCTTACTCAATTTATTTTGGAAAAAGACTTACATGTTTCAGTAATGGAAATCGATACCGAATCGGTTCTCTATTTAGAAACACATTTTAACTCCTCCTTGCTTCAAATCATTCCTGCCGATTTTTTAAAATACAATTTAGATTTGGTTTTTCCCAACCAACCTTTTGCCATAACCGGTAACTTTCCGTATAACATTTCTACACAAATTGTTTTTAAAACATTAGAAAATCGACATCGAATCCCCGAGTTTACCGGAATGTTTCAAAAAGAAGTCGCTCAGCGTATCTGCCAAAAGGAAGGAAGTAAAACCTACGGAATTTTATCGGTTTTAACCCAAGCATTTTACAATGCAGAATACCTTTTTACGGTACCTCCTACGGTTTTTAATCCGCCACCAAAAGTAGATAGCGGTGTTATTAGACTGCAACGAAAAGAGGATTTTTCTCTTCCGTGTGATGAAAAATTATTTTTTAAGGTAGTAAAAACCGCTTTTGGTCAACGAAGAAAAACACTTAGAAATAGTTTAAAAACTTTCAATCTTCCCGATAAATTAAAAGAAGATAGTATCTTTGGGCTTCGTCCCGAACAACTATCGGTCGAACAGTTTATTAATTTGACCAAAAAAATTGAAAACCAATGCAGTTTCAATTAACAAAAGATTTTTTACAACAGGTTGAAGAGCTCATTTCTAAAAAAGACGGAAAAGGGTTAAAAACCCTTTTGCATAATCTTCACTTTGCCGATATTGCCGAAATACTTGAAGATTTAAAACCCGATGATGCGACGTATTTAATAAAATTATTGGAAAGCGATATTACTTCCGAAGCATTAATGGAAGTAGATGAAGATGTTAGGGAAAAGATTTTAGAAAAACTTTCGCCCAAAGAAATTGCCAAAGAAATTGAAGAGATGGACACCGATGATGCTGCCGATGTAGTAGCCGAACTCGATGAACATATTCAAAAAGAAGTAATTAAGAAAATTGAAGACAAAGACCATGTAGAAGATATTGTAGAGCTACTTAACTATCCCGAAGATTCTGCAGGTAGTTTTATGGCAAAAGAACTGGTAAAAGTAAAAGATACTTGGACGGTTGCCGGATGCGTAAGAGAAATGCGAAGACAAGCAAAAAATGTTACCCGCGTACACTCGGTTTATGTAGTAGATAAAGAAGGAAAACTTTTGGGAAGACTCTCGCTTAAAGACCTTTTAACAGCCGACGAAAAAGCTAAAATAAAAGACATTTACATCCCAAAAGTAGATTATGTAACCGTTTATACAGATATCGAAGAAGTAGCTCGCATAATGCAAAAATACGATTTAGGAGCCATTCCCGTAGTAGATGAAAATGGCGTTTTAGTTGGGCGCATTACCATAGACGATATTGTAGATTATATAAAAGAAGAAGCCGAAAAAGATTACCAGCTTGCTGCCGGTATTACCGATGACGTAGAAGCCGATGACACTATCTGGGAACTCATGCGTGCTCGTTTACCTTGGTTATTTCTTGGACTGTTAGGAAGTTTATGCAGTGTGTATATTTTAAAAAGTTTTGGTAACGGAGGAGCACTTTCTGCCTACCCACAACTATTTTTCTTTACTCCATTAATTGCTGCGGTTGCCGGAAATGTAGGCGTTCAATCTAGTGCGATTATTGTACAAGGATTAGCAAACGGAACCGTAAGAGGTAGTGTAATAAAACGATTGTTAAAAGAAGTAGGGCTTAACCTGGTTAACGGGCTGTTTTTAGGTTCTATTGTCTTGCTGTTTAATATCTTTTTAGGATATGCTATTCTGGTAAGTCTCTCCATCGCTATTTCTATGCTTGCTGTTATTATAATTGCTTCGTTAATAGGCACTTTTGTTCCGTTATTTCTAGAAAAAAAAGGGATAGACCCCGCCATCGCAACCGGACCTTTTATTACTACCAGTAACGATATTCTGGGAGTGTTAATTTTCTTTACTATCGCACAGTTAATTTTAGGATTTTGAAACCCGATGTTTTTATAAAAAAAATTACTGTACAACCACAGGCAATAGATGATTTAGATCACGTAAACAATCTAATCTATTTACAATGGTGTCTGGATGCCGCTAAAGCACATTGGATTAGTAAAACTACTCCCGAACAACGACAAAAATATGTTTGGGTTGTCTTAAAACACACCATTTCTTATAAATCTCCTGCATTTTTAGGACAGAAACTAACTTTAAAAACTTGGGTGCAAAAATGCGAAGGGGTTAAAAGTTTTCGCAACTACCAAATTAGTAATGCTAAAACCAACAAACTACTGGTAGAAGCCCAAACTATTTGGTGTTTGTTACATACAAAAAGTAAAAAACCCACCAAAATTACCGAAGAAATTCGTAATTTGTTTTCTGTTTAAAAAATTAGTAACACATAAAAACCATAAAAAATGAGAAAAATTATTTTAACAACG
>JALWYP010000455.1 GCA_026992695.1 Flavobacteriaceae bacterium | reverse complement strand
TCTTTGGGTGAGTTTGGTAAGTACTTTTGCCAGAAGGTTTTCCTGTTGTTTCTCAATAGCAATATGAAGTTTATTAGAAGACACAAAAGCGATTTCCATACCGGAAAAAAATGCCGATAATACTAACATTAAAACAATAATGAGGATGTTTTCCATTACAAGTTAATCGATGATTAAAATTTAGTGTTTATCACTTCGTTGTTTCAATTTTTTTCTGAAACTGCGTTTAAAGAAAAACATAAAGATAGCAACAATGGTAAAAAGCACAAAGAGATAGGCTTTGTTTCTGTCGGCACTCCAATTAGTAATTACTAAATAAATTGAAAAAGCTGCCATTGCTAGGTATAAGTATTCAAATAATTGAAAGATTTTATTATTCATTGGTAAGTTCTTTTTTATCTATAAATTGTACTCCTTGATTTTTTCGAGAGAGAAAAGTAGTAAAATCTTCGCTGGAATCAAAACCCACTCCGTCGTTATAGGAACCATCGCTAAAAGTGATGGTATATGGTTGGTCTGTAAACACCCATTGGTTTTTTTGGTCCCAATACAATTGCGAAGCTTTTAACACCAGGCTGTCTGCTGTTACAATTTTTACATTTTTTTGCAAATCTACAAGATTGGTATTTTCGTATCGTATGGCATAATCTGCTTGTATGGTTGTGGTTTTATTTTCTTCGTAAAAATACAAAATGACACCCTCTGGAAATTCTCTGTATGGAAATTTGAAGTTAGAAAAGTCTACTAATTTTGGTGTTATTAAATTTGCAACCAACAAACCAGAGTCGGTATATTTTAGGTTTATTTCTTTACCAACAGCAATAGGTGCATCGTCTTTAAGGTTTAATTTTTTAACTTCATTTTTATTTCCTTTACAAGCAAAAAGCGCAACAGCAACAAAGGTTACTATTACGCTTTTAGATACTATGTTATAAAGGTTCATTCTTACAAGTTAGGTACTTTTACGCTTCCGCCAATCCAGCAGTTAAAGGTAATGGTTTTTCCCGACATACCTTCGCTAAAAATATCGCTTTTTGTAGGAGCTCTTTGTCTGTAGGCGCTCGCTGCAGATCTTGCTGTGGATGCAATAGAAGCATCTACTCTAGCTGCTTTGTCTGCCATTTGAGCGGCTAGCCAATTTACGGCACGTTTTTCAAACACTGTGCTTCCGCAAGCATTTGCACTCTTCGCATACATTTGTGCTATTTTTAAATAGGCTCTTCCTTGGTTTGGTTTTACTTCAAGTACTCTTCTGTAGTATTTTCTTGCCTTACCGAAACTTCCTTTTTTTCTGAAATTTTCAGCAATACTATATAAATATTTTGCTTTTTTATTGGTATCGGTTTCCAAATCTGAGGCTTGTAAATAATACTCTAACGCTTGACCGCTTTTACCGTCTTTGGCTGCTAATTTACCTAAGTAATAAGCAGATTCTGCAGATGGTTCTAGAGAGTGTAATTGTTGCACCAGTTGGAAAAACAACGGATCGTCGCAATCCTTAGCACTTAATCTGCTTGCTGCTTTTTTAACCCAATTTATATCGTTTTTCTTTGCTTCAAAATCTTTAGAATACAAAGGGATTAAATTAGGACAATCTGCCAACTTACCCAATTTTCCATCTACACTACCTCTTACCGTACCATAAGCTTTTAGGTTTTTTTCAGCAGCTTTTAACTTTCTTTCTTCTTTAGATGTAAGGGTTTCTCCTGCTTCTTGTTTGTCTACCAATTGGGTTACTATTTTTGCAAGATTTACTTCTTCTCTATCAATTTTTCCACTAACTACATCATACAGGTCAAATATTTCTTGAATATCTTTTTTTCCGTCATTAAACAAATCAACAGCTATTGAAAAATACGTATATAAGCTTTTAGGGCTTTTAAAATTAACTTCATCTTTCTTAAAGGCATTGTCAAAATCTGCAAATAATTCTTCTTTACTTTTTAGTTTATTATCATACTCTATTTGAGCAATAGCAGAAAGTATTTTCCCTTCTTTTACAGTTTTATGATTAGGAAAGTATTGTAATTGATACTTGTAAGCATCTATTAAATTTTTAACCTTAGTTTTATCTCCTTTTTTTACAAAGTCTTTAAACATTTTTACAGCGTATTGATATGTTGCTACACTAAATGTAGGGCAATCTTTTACTACTTTATCATAATGTTTAACAGCCTCATCATAGTTTTTTACTTTAGCAGGCTCAATAAAAAGTGAAAGAGTTACATGGCAGTCATTATCTGCTTGTGCAAGAATTTTACTTCCAGTTCCAAGAATTGTTAATAAAGCTACAAACATGGTAACCTTATATTTCCCGATTGTTTTTAATGTTTTTCTAGTCATCTTCATGGTATTTTTGTTAATGGTATTGTGTTAATCGTAATATTTTTTTTGAAACCACTTATCGTTTAATGATAAACTAATAAAGGTGTTAAAGAAGTTTTCTTGTACTAATCCTTGATTTTTTGTTCCTCGTCTTCCTACTTCCAGTCCTAGGTTTACATTGGAGAAAACTTTCCCTACAGGAAGAGATACTCCAAAAGATATGCCAAACTCATTAATATCTTCTCCGTTTATTTGCAAACCGGTTTCTTCAAAACGAATACCGGCTTTATAAACCACACGTTTCCAGTAATTACTAAAAGAATTGTACTGCGGAATAAAATAACCGCCAAATTTAATACTAGATGCATCTTTAAACGAAACATTTGTAATATTAGACGTCGTGGGATTACTAAACTTGCTTGTTTTAAGATTGGTATATTCTCCTCCTATAAACCAATTTTTTGGTTTTCCAATTCCCATACCTAAAGTAAGTTTTGAAGGAAGAGTAATAGCGGCATTGGCAACAGGAAGGTCTCTTTTGTCAATAATTACTTGTCCGCCTGTATCAGGATTAACCAAAATTGTAAATAATTCTCTTGTGTTTTCTGTAGTTAAATCGGTTTTTGGAGTAAACGATATGGCTGAGGATAACTCTAAATTTGTAGACACCATTGTTTTATATTGTGCGCCAAAATTAAAATTGAATCCGGAGATTGCAGAATTATCAATTCTGCCTGTACTTAAATCTAACCCATTTTCTATAAAAACGGTGTTTTCAACTTTACCAAAATTATAACTTACATCTACCCCTAGACTTAATTCTGGAGTAACACTGTATGCCAAAGCCATAAAAACTTTATTAACACCTCCCGAGCCGGTATATTGTCTATTTTCTTCATTTTCTGAACTCTTTAATTTATAACCAACCGAGGTATAAGGTAACAACCCAAAACTTCCGGCAAATTTCCCCATAGGAATTCCAATAGCCAAATAATCTAATGTGCCGGTAGAAAGGCTTTCTGTTTGAGAATCTGTTGCTAATTTATTAGACTTATAACTTCCGCCAATAGCATAGGTAACAAGTTTTAATCTTGAAAGACCAGCCGGATTTTGAAGATTAAGGTGAATACTGTCTGATAGCATACTTATCCCTCCCATCGATCTATTTTCTACAGTTCCTTTAAATTTTAACTCCCCTAATCCGTAAAATGAATAGGGAGAAGTGGTACCTTCTTGGGCAAAAGATCCAAGAGATACAAACAATGTTACGGCAACTATTATATATTTATACA
>JALWYP010000454.1 GCA_026992695.1 Flavobacteriaceae bacterium | reverse complement strand
ACGCGGGGCGACCCTAGCGTATATGCGTCCGGGGAACAACGGCAACCTGTTTCCAATCCACACGGTTTCCATGCCATTCGGCACGCACTATCAAACTGGACAAAACAACAAAGAGGGGAAAGCAAAATTTTTAAAACACATTTGTGCACTAAGCAACAGCAACCCTAAGAATAACAGCTACATTGTAATTGGGGTTGAAGATGAAACCAACGAAATAAGAGGAGTCGATTTTTTTGACGACAGTAAACTACAAAACCTTGTAAACGCCTACCTTACCAATCCGCCGTTAATCATGTACGAAAACGTTGCTTTTCCGAACCTCCCAAAAGACAAAGTAGTAGGGTTGGTAACTATTAGACCTAATAACAAGATAACTTCTCTTAGAAAAAATATATGGAAATATTGGGGAGGCTCCATTTTTTTAAGAGACGGGAGTATCTCCATGCCAAAAGATTTTGATATTGAAATTAAAGATGTAAACTCAACTATTGTAAAAGCAATAGAAAATAAGGCAAAAAACAACATTCAGCATACATTAGATGCCGTAATAGATTTTATTAACCACAGGCACAAAGACTTGGATTCGCACTATCAGGTTTTTAAAGAACAGTTTGTAGTTTGCTGGGCAGGAATTACCAAAAAAATTAAAGATAAAACCTATTACTCCAGAGTAGATATCGAACTTATTAACGAACAAGTTAGATTATTTTATTCGGCTTTAGACGAAGTGCAAATCACTTTTTCTGAAGACAATTTTATTATCACAGAATATGTTCAGTTAGGTATTAACAAACAACACCAATTTTATCCGTTAGAAGAAGTGGTTATTACTTTTAACGAAAACGGCTCGTACACCATTAAAAGTACACTTTTGTTTAAACCTCCTCGATTTAATAAAAAAACTTTATATCATATTTTTAATGCAAACAACGCCCTACTTCAAAAATTAAAAACACAAGCACCTTTAACTGCAAATGAAAAAAAAGACATTGTAAACCTTCCCGAAACCTATTTGTTATGTTATCTAAACAGTTTTTCTGAAGCAAAAACAAAACTTCAAGAACTAAAACCTATATTAAAAAACAATTATCCCGAAACATACAAAAAACACAAAGAAGCATTGCGTATTTTACGTAAGGTACGTTATAACTAATGCTTCAAATTAAGTTCGTAAATTAGTACTTTTGGATGATTTTTTTATCCTTGCAGTTTTTGTACCTTTATGCCACAATTATAAAACCAAATTACTATGGGAATTTTTGATAAAATAAAAGAAAAACTAAGCAACGAATTTATTGATATAATCGAATGGCTTGATTATACAGACGACACCATCTGTTACCGATTTGAACGCTACCAGAACGAAATTAAAAACGAAGCCAAACTTATTGTACGGGAAGGACAAACCGCCGTCTTTGTAAACGAAGGACAAATTGCCGATGTGTTTACTCCGGGAACCTACACCCTTAACACGCAAAACCTACCCATTTTAACAACATTAAAAGGGTGGAAATACGGGTTTAACTCTCCTTTTAAAGCCGAAGTGTATTTTGTGAACACCACACTTTTTACAGATGAAAAATGGGGTACTAAAAATCCTATTACACTTAGCGATGAACGTTTTGGACTTGTAGAAATACGTGCTTTCGGAACGTACGCATTCAAAGTAAACGATGCCGGTAAATTTTTAAAAGATATTGTTGGTACCGATAATAATTTTACCAATTACGAAATAAATGAGCACTTAAAAAGTCTTATTGCCACTCGTTTTGCAGATACCGTAGGCGAGGCAAATTTACCTATTGAGTTATACGCCGCCAATACTACCGAACTTTCAGACACTTGTAAAGAAGTAATGCAACCCGATTTTAATAGTGTTGGAATTTCCCTTGAAAAATTCTTTATTGAAAATGTTTCGATGCCGGAAGAACTTAAAAAAGAAATTTTTGAGTACAGCCGTATCGACAAACTAGACTTAGATAAATTAACCAAATTTAAAACCGCAAAAGCCATTGAAGCAGCAGCAAAAAATCAAGGCGGAACAGCCGGTGCCGGAATGGGAATGGGAATGGGCTTTGTACTTGCACAACAAATGGGAGGTTTAATGAACCCGCAAATGAACACGCAACAAGCTACTCCACAAACAGGAGGAGCAGTACCACCACCGGTTCCTCCATCCATACAATATTATTATGCTGTAGATGGACAACAAATAGGTCCTGTAAACTTTGACCAACTTAAATCACTTTTTGCCGGACGTAAAGTAAATAAAGAAACTTTGGTTTGGAAACAAGGAATGGCTAATTGGAGTCCTTTAAAAGAAGTAGAAGAACTCAAAGTTTTTCTTGGCGGAAATACGCCTCCTCCATTACCTCCTCAATAATAGTTAAAATTGTCATTCAGAATTAGAAATGGAAGCTATTAATAGTGTGTAATGCTCGTGTTTTTAGATCTGAATGACTCTTTTTTTTCATTCATGGAAAATAAAACCAACCCAACTGCCGAACTAAAAAAAACCTGTGTAAATTGTGGGGCAGAATTGCGCTACAAACCGGGAACCACTTCACTCATCTGCAACTATTGTGGATACAAGCAAGAAATCAAAGCTTCTAATGAAGAAATACAAGAGTTAGAACTACGACAATATCTTGAAAATATGGGAGCGCAAGCCCATAGCCAAGAAATTACCATGGTGCAATGCAAAAGTTGTGGTGCAAACCAACATATTGAAGAAAGTTACAAATCGCTAGAATGTGTATATTGTAGTAGCCCGCTTATATTAGAAGATATTAAAAAAGAAGAATGGATACTCCCCGGTGCTGTACTTCCTTTTCAAATCACCCAACAAGAGGCATTTAAAATATTTAAAAAATGGGTAAACGGACTTTGGTTTGCTCCTAATAAATTAAAAAAAGCGGCTTTAGACCCCGAAAAAACAAAAGGTTTATACATTCCTTTCTGGACATTCGATGCCAATTACAACGCTTCTTATACAGGTGAAAGAGGCGAGTATTATTATGTAAGTGTACCCTATACTACGACTGTAAACGGAAAAACAGTAACCCGAACACGCCAAGAAAGAAGAACACGCTGGTATCCTGCTTCGGGAACTATAAGTGGTTTTATAGACGACACACTAATAAAAGCCTCTAAAAAACAAACCGCTAAAATTCCTTCTGAAATTGCAAGGTGGAATTTAAAAAAGCTACAATCTTTTGAGAGTGGATTTTTAGCAGGTTTTATAACCGAAAAATATACCATCGCATTAAAAAAAGGACATTTAGAAGCCAAACAAGTGGCGCAAAGTATTGCAACAACTATGGCTAAAAGAGATATTGGAGGCGATACACAACGAGTGAACCAATTAACTATGAAACTGAGCAACGAAACATTTAAACATATTTTGCTTCCGGTTTATATTAGTAATTACAAATACAAAGGAAAAACGTATAGTTTCTTTGTTAATGGTGAAAATGGAAAAATTTCGGGCAAAAGACCTTATTCTGCTTGGAAGATTTTCTTTTTAGTGTTATTTATTATTCTTGTAATAGTGGGTATTGTTTTATTGGCAAATCAATAGTAATGAAAACTTTTGTTGTTGGAGATATCCACGGTGGATTTAAAGCTTTAAAAC
>JALWYP010000453.1 GCA_026992695.1 Flavobacteriaceae bacterium | reverse complement strand
ATCTTTTTAGAAGTCCAAATAATATGGGTTTTGTTTTAAAAAAACGTTCTAAATACGATGGTGGTATGGCAACACCCACGGGTTTTAACACAAGGGTTTTATAGTTTTTTTTTGCCATAGTTTGCACTTCTTTGGGTGCGTAATACCACGTGGGAACTTGTACTCCCGCTACATTTACCAATACTTGTTCAGTTGTGTTTCTTCTCGTTGCTTTTTTCCTATCCCCTTTTAACCAAAAATAAATTCGTTCCCACAAGCATTTTTTTGGCATGATAACCAACACTAATTTTCCACCGGGGTTTACTAATTTTACCGAAGAAGTTATAAACGTATTTAATTGCTTAGGCGACAAACAATTTAATCCTCCAAAATTAGAAAATAACAGGTCAAACTTTTTGGTAAATTTGGTTTCAGAAAGTTTTGTGCTGTCTAATTGTTTAAAAGTAAGATGCGGATGTTTCTTATTAGCTGTTTCAATCATTTTTTTAGAAACATCGGTTGCTAAAACGGTATGCCCTAAAGAAGATAAATAATTTGCATCTTCGCCGGTACCACAGTTAATTTCAAGAATAGAAAGTGGTTTTTTGTTGTTTACATAAGGTTTTAAGAAAGAATATACTCGTTCTCGTTGTGCTTTTCCGATAAGCGAATGGGTAAAAACGGCATCGTAATCCTTGGCGTGTATATCAAAATGGTTTTTCACTTTTTAATTTCCTGTTTCAGGTATAATTTGGCTACTTTTGTTTATTAAGCAAACGGGTTTATGGCAAAGAAACAAAAATATTATGTGGTTTGGTACGGAAATCCGGACGGAATTTACACCACTTGGGAAAAATGCAAAAAGGCAATTGCCGGTGTAAAAGGAGCGCAATACAAATCGTTTTTTACACTTAAAGAAGCAAAAAAAGCCTATTATGATGGCGAATACGAAGACTATAAAGGAAAAAACACCAAAAAGAAGAAAACGCTTTCACCCGAAGAATTAAAACAAATAGGTGAGCCTGACTTATATACCATCTCTGTAGATGCCGCCTCTAGCGGAAATCCGGGTATTATGGAGTACCAAGGAGTTGATACGCAAACACAAAAATTGCTTTTTCATCAAGGTCCTTTTAAAGATGGCACTAACAATGTAGGCGAATTTTTAGCCTTGGTACATGGCTTGGCGTATTTAAAAAAGCACAAATCTGACCGAGGTATATACAGCGATTCTAAAATAGCAATAGGCTGGGTAAAACGAAAAAAATGCAATACCAAACTCAAGCAAACCCATAAAAACAAAAAGCTTTTTGAACTTATTACCCGGGCTGAATATTGGTTACAAACCAACACATATAAAACAAAAATATTAAAATGGGAAACCAAAGCTTGGGGCGAAATACCTGCAGATTTTGGCAGAAAATAACAAAACAGCGATGAAAGAAGATTATATTACAATAGGATCCGGTATTGTTTACAAAAAAACCGTATTGAATTTGGTTAGCAAAAATAGAAAAATAAAAGCTATAAAATACATCAAAGACGAAACCGGAATAGACCTCCTAGATGCCAAAAATCTTTTAGATCAAATTGTTTTAGAAAACAAGACAAAACCGGTTGTTACTAATGCAGATTCATTTAATTTTATACAAAAAGAAAACAACGCAATTTCTAAAGAAAAAGTACTGCTGTTTATTGCAGTTTGTGTAGTGTTTTTTATAATAGGATATTTGTTAATACAATAACATAATAAATTTTGTTTCCTCCTAAATCAAATAGGATTAAATACTATATTTGCACTTTAACAATTTCATTATGAACAAACTTCTTGTCGTTGGTACTGTTGCCTTTGATGCTATTGAAACCCCATTCGGGAAAACCGATAAAATTTTAGGCGGTGCTGCTACATACATTAGTTTAGCAGCTTCGCAATTGGGTGTAAAACCTGCTATAGTTTCGGTGGTTGGAGGAGATTTTCCGAAAGAATATTTAGAAATGCTAGAAAACCATACTATAGATATTTCCGGAATTGAAATTATAAAATCCGGAAAAACATTTTTTTGGAGCGGAAAATATCACAACGACATGAATACCCGTGATACACTAGCAACAGAGCTTAACGTACTGGCAGATTTTAACCCGAAAGTTCCCGAATCTTACAAAAATGCAGACGTATTAATGTTGGGTAATCTACATCCGCTTGTTCAGTTAAGCGTGATTGAGCAAATGACAGAAAAACCGAATCTCACAGTGTTAGACACTATGAATTTCTGGATGGATAATGCACTAGAAGAATTAAAGCAAGTGATTGCCAAAGTAGATGTAATTACCATAAATGATGAGGAAGCAAGGCAGCTTTCGGGAGAATATTCGCTGGTTACCGCAGCAAAGAAAATCATGAAAATGGGACCTGAATATGTGGTGATAAAAAAAGGAGAACACGGTGCCTTATTGTTTTATGACGATCAAGTTTTTTATGCCCCTGCCTTACCACTTGAAGAAGTATTTGACCCAACAGGCGCAGGTGATACCTTTGCAGGAGGATTTGCAGGTTATGTGGCTTCCACTGGAGATTACAGCTATAATTCGCTAAAAAATGCGGTTATTTACGGATCTTCCTTAGCTTCATTTTGTGTAGAAAAATTCGGCACGGAACGAATGCAGCAACTCAACAAAGCACAAGTGTTGCAGCGGCTAGAGCAATTTAAAACCCTAACACAGTTTGACATACAATTATCATAAAACAACGCCCTAATTTTTAGGGCTTTTTTTGTAACACATTATGAGTGACGCTTTAAAACACGAATGCGGAATAGCCCTAATAAGACTTCTTAAACCGTTGGAGTATTATAAGGAAAAATACGGTACAGCCTTTTACGGCATCAATAAAATGTACCTGATGATGGAAAAGCAGCACAACCGAGGGCAAGATGGTGCAGGACTGGCAAGTATAAAACTAAATGTTGCTCCGGGAGAAAGATACATTAGCCGAATACGCTCTAATGAAGCGCAACCCATACAAGATATTTTTTCTAAGATTAACAACCGAATTAATCAAGCATTTGAACAAAACCCAGAATATAAAGACGATGTTACAGCACAAAAAAAGCACCTGCCATACATAGGAGAACTTTTACTGGGTCACGTTAGATACGGAACCTTTGGCGGAAATAGTATTGAACACGTTCACCCTTTTTTACGTCAGAATAACTGGATGCACCGAAACCTTATTATTGCCGGAAATTTTAATATGACTAACACGACACAATTGTTTAATAATTTGATTAAACTGGGGATGCATCCAAAAGAAAAAACTGATACGGTAACGGTGATGGAAAAAATAGGACATTTCTTAGATGACTCTGTTAGAAAATTATACAAAGAAGCCAAACAAAAAGGACTCACAAAAATTGAAGCTTCTCCCTATATTGTTGAGAATTTGGATTTGGCTCGAATTTTAAAAAAATCGGCTAAAAACTGGGATGGAGGATATGCAATGGCTGGCTTGTTAGGACATGGCGATGCTTTTGTACTTCGTGATCCGGCGGGCATTCGTCCGGCGTATTTTTATAAAGATGATGAGGTTGTTGTGGTTGCTTCAGAAAGACCGGCAATACAAACGGTGTTTAATGTTCCTTTTGAAGAAGTACATGAAATT
>JALWYP010000452.1 GCA_026992695.1 Flavobacteriaceae bacterium | reverse complement strand
TTTGGGTCGGAGGTTATATAATCTACATAAGCAGAGCGTAGGTCTTTAAAAGCCGTCTCTCCGTCAAAATCTTCAACAACCAAAGCAGCAAGGTAAGTTGCAAAGCCTTCGTTTAGCCATATATCTTTCCAACTGCCACACGTTATTTTATCTCCAAACCATTGATGAGCAAGTTCATGAGCAATAAGCCCTCTAGAAAAGCCACCCATAAACGAAACCGTTGTGTGTTCCATGCCACCTCCCCAACCAAACTGAGCGTGACCGTATTTTTCATCTGCATACGGATATTCTTCAAACAGATTGGTGTATAAATTAATGATATCAACTGTTACCGGCGTATCGTTTTGTGCGGTCGCTAAATCTTCAGGGTAAACATAATTTACGATATCAAATGGATTTCCGTTATTAGGCACTGTATGCGAATAAATTGCATAGTTGGTAATGGCAACTGCAATAAGATAGGCAGGTATAGGATGCCTGTGTTTAAAATGTGTCGTTTTTGTATTTCCTGTTATTTCTTGACTTTGCTCCAAGCCGTTACTCACCGCAAAATATTCTTCATTTGAAGGGTTAAAGCGTGGTGCAGTAATAAATACATCTATACTGTCTATTTTATCATTTAAATCTTGTTTACAGGGCCACCAAGCTTTTGCTCCGTAAGGTTCTGAAAGTGTCCAAATAATAGGATCGCCGTTATGTGTAGCTTGTTCAAAAGAACCAAACCCTGAGCTTGCCGGATTTCCGGAATAGGTTACCGTTAAAGAATCTAGAACTCCTTGATTAATAATTTGCGGGAGCGAAATTACCACTTCATCATTACTGTTTTGGGTAAATCCAACCGCGTTTCCGTGATAATTTACTTGCGATACGGTCATATTATCGGTTAACTCAAAGGTGATTTGATTTAGGTTTTCTTTTGCTTCAAAATAAGAGGTTACACTACCGGATATGGCTGCTATGCTTGGATTTAAGTTAAATTCTAACCGATGGTATTTTAAATCGTAGTTTCCGGTGTTAAGATTACGGTTAGTTTGCACTGTTTTTAATGCCGATTTACTTTCAGATTCAATGATAGTTGCCAATTGTTTAGAATCGTCTTGTGCAAAACCCAAAAAAGAAGAAATAAACAGGATAATAAGTAATAATGATTTCATAAATGATATAATTATATAGTTACAAATGTAAGGTTTATAAATAAGACAATTTGTAACAAAAATTACCTTGACTTTAGTATAATTTTTTGACCTTTGCCGTATGTTACGGTACATTTTTAAATACAAATTTTTTTGGGTATTCTTTTTCGTGCTTTCCGGTATAATTATTACAATAATATACCAAGTAATGAAACCTACAGAAGTATTGCCTGTTTACCAACCTGCGCAAGTTTCTAAAGAATTGGTAGATAGCACCATGCAACATATTAAAAAATATCATACTATTTCCGATTTTAAGTTGATTAACCAAAACGGAGATACTATTACGCAACAGAATTATAAAGGTAAAATTTATGTAGCCGATTTCTTTTTTACAACTTGCCAAACCATATGCCCTAAGATGACCAATAATATGGTAAAAATTCAAGATGCCATAAAAAATGACCCGGAGGTTATGTTACTTTCGCATACGGTAACTCCTATAATAGACAGTGTACCACAACTTAAAAAATATGCCTTGCAAAAAGGGGTTATTGATAGTAAGTGGAATCTGGTAACAGGAGATAAAAAACAGATTTATGATTTGGCAAGAAAATCGTATTTGGTTGCCAAAGATGTGCCTTATAGTCCCAACGATTTAGTACATACCGAAAATTTTGTTTTAGTAGATAAAAAGAAACGCATTAGAGGATTTTATGATGGTACAAATCCCGAAGAAATAAAGAAATTGCTACACGACTTAAATGTGTTAAAACAAGAGGATGGAAGAAATTAATTTCCGTCTAAAAAAGAGCCGTCAAAACCCAGAGGTAATAAGGCTTTAATTGAAGGAGCCTTAATTATTTTTCCGGTTTCACCCATAAAATAAACAGCCATAGGACTTTTTTGTTTTATTTCGTATTCGGCTAAAGATTGTCTGCAAGCACCACAGGGAGCTACAGGTGTAGTTACAATTTTATCTGAAGATTTAACAGTAATTGCCAATGCGGTAATAGCAGATTTGGGGAAAGAGGCACCGGCATAAAATACGGCTACCCGCTCTGCACATAATCCGGACGGATAAGCTGCATTTTCTTGATTACTTCCTTGTATAATTTTTCCATTATCTAAAGTAATGGCGACGCCTACCTTAAAATGAGAATAAGGCGCGTAAGCTGTATCTCTAGCTTGTTGCGCCTTATTAAAAAGTTTTTGTATCGAAACGGGAAGTTCTTCTAAAGAATCATAGACTTCTAAATGTGTTTCGACAGTTATTTTTTTCATGAATAAATTTTAATATTCATCATACTCATCTCCGAAGTTAAAGGTAAGTCCAAATCGAAGTGTGCCTTCAAGCGGGCTTCTCACCTTAGATGTTGAAAATAAGTAAGATATATCTATATTAATTGCAGTATATTTAAAACCTGCACCAAATGTAGCAAATTGTCTAGCTCCTTTTTCAGGGCTTTCATTAAAATAACCAACTCTAAAGGCAAAAGAATCTTGGTACCAATACTCGGCACCCAATGCCCATGTAAACTCTTTTAGTTCTTCGCTAAATCCATCAGGGGCATCACCGAAAGATGAAAACATGCCGCTAAAAAAGCTTTGGTTATAATAATCATCATCTCTGTTAATTATTCCATCTCCGTTTGAATCACTAGGTGTAGGCACTAGTAATTTATTTACTTCAAGGTTTACGCCTACTTTGTTATATTCATCTAGAATAAAATCAAAACCGGCACCTAGTCCTAAATTAATAGGTAAGCTACTTTCTTGTCCTGTTTGATCGTATTTTAATTTGGGACCCACGTTTGAAATGTTAAATCCGGCACGCCATCTTCCGTCAAAATCGTTATAAGCTATTTCTTCACTTTGGTAATATCCCGAAACATCTACTGCAAACGAACTAGCCGCTGTTGCATCTTCAATTGATGCTTGAATTTTTAAATCGGAACGTAGGTACCTACCTGTTACTGCCATCGAAAAGCGTTCGCTTAAACGTAAGGCGTAGGTTAGGTCTAAAAATAATTCGTTTGGTTTGACTAATAAAGGTTCTTGGTCTGGGGTATCTCTTAGTTCAATTTCTCCAAGACTAAAATAACGTAAACTTCCGGCTACGGCACTTTGTTCGTTTAAACGATTGTAGTAGGTAAGGTTACCTAAAAACACATCGTTTACTAATTTGCTTAGATAAGGTGTATATGTTAGTCCTACGCCTTGTTTTGATATTGCAAAAGCGTATTTTGCAGGATTCCATTGTTGCGAAAAAGCATCGGCAGAGGTAGCTACACCAATATCTCCCATACCTGCTGCTCTGGGGTCACCGGCTATTAATAAAAAAGGAACTCCGGTTGTAATAACCCTATTGTACTCTTGTGCATTTGTTTTAACAAAAACTAGGAGAAGTAAACTTGCAATAATTATTTTTTTCATAATGAGGTTACATATAATTTTGACAAATATAATTTTTAATTTTTAAAGGATAACGAGTTTTTCAAATTTTT
>JALWYP010000451.1 GCA_026992695.1 Flavobacteriaceae bacterium | reverse complement strand
TATTGTTCTTATAATTACAGCTTCAGGGGTTTTGTTTTCTAATATCTGTTGTAGCCGGGTTTTTGTAATTACAAAATCTTCTCCTTGTTCTTGAGGTGTAACCGAAATAACTTCAGATAAAAAGAAAAACTGTTTTAATGCATTATTAACCGAATAAAATTCTTCCGAAATATGCCCTACACACTCTGTATGGGTTCCATGCGCATGGGGATTAAATTGTATGTTATTAAAATTAACCGAAGCACCTTCACTTACTTTTGCTACCCAAGCTCCTTGTTTAACAGGCTGAATGACAGGCGTGCTTAGATACCAAGCCACCTGATTGTTAGGTGATCCTGAAAGCGGCATCGAAATATCTAACGGATGCGACAAATCTACTGTTACGGAAATATTTTTTAAGTTAATTGTGCTTTTCATAGGGTGAAAATATAAAATAAACTGTTAGGAGTTTAAATATTTTTAGGATTTTATTTTTAAACAAGTAACTATCCTTAACTTCTTACCGTAAAATTCTAAAACCTCTAATGCATTGATTTGAACCATTAAGGCATTAAGTTCCATTAAGGCTTTTCATTAAAATTTGTGTTTTCTTAACTTATCTTAATTTCTTAATCTTTTAAAAAAAAAATCAACCGGTAAGGCATTAAGTTTCATTAAGACGTTTCGTTAAGATTTATTTTTCTTAACTTGTCTTAATTTCTTAATGGTAAAATAATGAAAATGACAAAAAAAGAAGTTACACAAATGTCATACGACATAGTTGGATGCGCAATAAAAGTGCATAATGAATTAGGTCCGGGTTTATTAGAATCTGTTTATGAAAAATGTCTTAAATTCGAATTAGAAAGCAATGGATTTAGAGTAAAACAACAAGTAAAAGTACCTGTAAGTTACAGAGGACTAGAAATGGATGTTGATTTAAGATTGGATTTACTTGTAAATAGCACCATAATTATAGAATTAAAAACGGTTGAAAATATTCTACCGATTCATCAAGCTCAATTACTAACTTATATGAAGTTGTTAAAAAAACCTCAAGGATTGCTTATTAACTTTTTTACAGATAACATCACAAGAAACTTAAAGCCTTTTGTTAACGAATACTTTAAAGAATTAGATTAAATATTAAGGTCTTAATTTTACACTCTAAAAAACCTTAAATTATTACCGTAAAATGCTAAAACCTCTAAGGCATTGATTTGAACCATTAAGGCATTAAGTTTCATTAAGGCGTTTCATTAAGATTTATGCTTTCTTAACTTATCTTAATTTCTTAATGTTTTAAAAAAAATATTAACCGTTAAGGCATTAAGTTCCATTAAGACGTTTCATTTAGTTTTATGTTTTGTTAACCTGTTTTAATTTCTTACCGGTAAAAAAACTACTCTTCAACATAAAACAAATCTGCCGAAATACCATCACCCAGAAATTTTCCTTTTTTAGAGAGATGAATAGTTTGGTCTTTTTCAGAAAAAAATAAAAGTCCGTTTTCCAGATATTTTTTGGCTTGTTTTAATAAATATATTCGGTATTTTATTCCAAAACGGCTTTCTACGTTATCTAAATTCACACCCCACATCGTTCGCAATCCGGTCATAATATATTCGTTGTATCTTTCAATAACCGAAAGCATTTCAACTTCCTGTTTTAGCTTGTCTTGTTGCAAATTTTTAATGTAAAGAATGTTATTTTTAATATTCCAACTACGTTGTTTTCCGTTAAACGAATGCGCCGAAGGTCCAATTCCCAAATACGGTTTTCCCGTCCAATACGCGGTATTGTTTTTTGAAAAATAACCCGGTTTTCCGAAGTTTGAAAATTCATAATTTACGTATCATGCTTGTGTAAGTTTTTCAACCAAAATTTTATAATGTTGTTGAGACACGGTATCCTTTACCGGAGGTATTTTCTGCTTTTCTATCAACTTTTTTAGTGCCGTTTTGGCTTCAACCGTTAATGCATACGCCGAAATATGAGGCACATCCAATAGTAATGCAGTTTTTATATTTTGCTTCCATTTTTTGACACTCATATTGGGAATTCCGTAAATTAAATCAATGGTAATGTTGTTAAAAAACTTTTTTGCTTCTCTTACCGATTCTAAAGCCTCCTTAGCATTGTGAGCCCTGTTCATGAGTTTTAAATCATCTTCAAAAAAAGATTGCACACCAATACTTATACGATTAACAGGTGTTTTTGATAATTCTTTAATATAGGTAACGGTTAAATCATCAGGATTGGCTTCCAATGTAATCTCAGGATTGTTGCTAACTTGATAATTTTTGTATGCTTCATCTATCAAAAAACGTAACTCTTCAATCCGCAATAAAGAAGGCGTGCCGCCACCAAAATAAATGGCTTTAACAGATTCGCAAAGTTCGTTTTTCCTTAAAAACAACTCACGAGCAAGAGCCTGTACCATTTCTTGCTTGTATTTTAGTGAAGTAGAAAAGTGAAAATCGCAGTAATGACAAGCTTGCTTGCAAAATGGGATGTGTATATAAACGGATGCCATTAGCGAAAAGAGTAAGAAATAATAGTTGCGGATAAAAGTAAACATTTTTCAACGCATCACAAATTGTTAAAAAAAACTTACAACTCCTCTTTAAATTGCTTTTCTATCCATTGGTGTTTTTATATTTTTACTTCGTTAAGAAGTCATTTGTAAATTCTTTGTATGTACTTAATTTTTGATACCGAAACCACCGGATTACCCAAACGTTGGAATGCTCCTGTTAGCGATGTAGATAACTGGCCCCGCTGTGTGCAATTAGCATGGCAATTGCATGACGAAGATGGAAAACTCATAGAACATCAAGATTTTATAATTACTCCAGACGGGTATAATATTCCGTTTGATGCCGAAAAAATACATGGCATTTCTACCGAGTTGGCTCAACAACAAGGAAAACCGCTTAAAGAAGTCCTTGCAATATTTGAAGAAGCCTTGCAAAAAACTAAATTTCTCGTTGGTCAAAATCTAAAATTCGACTTAAATATTCTAGGAGCCGAATTCCACCGGTTAAAAAAACAAAACCCTTTACCCAACTACCCTGTTCTCGATACCTGTACCGAAACTACCGCCAATTTATGTAAACTCCCCGGTGGTCGCGGAGGCAGATACAAACTCCCAACCCTAACCGAGTTGCATCAACACCTTTTTAACCAACCCTTTGCCGAGGCTCATAACGCCATTGCCGATGTAGAAGCAACTACACGATGTTTCCTTGAGCTTATAAGAAGACAAGTCTATACTGCAGAAGAACTGGATGTAACCCCTGATTATTTTGAAAAATTTTCAGAAGTAAACCCGCAACCTATCCAACTCATTGGGCTAAAACATATAAATTTAAAGGAGGCTTCCGCACGAATACGAGAGGAACTACAAAACAAAAAAGAAGAAGAAAAAATCTCTTCCAAAGAGATGCAAGACAACATCGCTTCTTTAACTAATTTGTCTTTTTCGCATTTACACAACCATTCTCAATTTTCTATTTTACAATCCACTTCCAGTACTTCCGATTTAATACAAGCTGCCGTAAAAAACCAAATGCCTGCTCTTGCCATTACCGATACCGGAAATATGATGGGAGCATTTCACTTTGTAAAAGGAATAAATACCTACAATAAATCTTTACCCGAAGAAGACAATCACAAACAACTCAAAGCCATTGTAGGGTGCGAGTTTTTTGTATGTGAAGACCATACCAATAAAAGTCACAAAGACAACGGATACCAAATTGTACTGCTAGCAAAAAACAAAAACGGTTATCACAATTTGGCAAAAATGTCGTCTATTGCCTATACCAAAGGGTTTTATTACGTTCCGCGTATCGACAAAAAAATAATTGAACAATACAAAGAAGATGTTATTGTGCTTACAGGAAGCCTTTATGGCGAAGTGCCTTCAAAAATTTTAAATGTAGGCGAAAAACAAGCCGAAGAAGCATTGCTTTGGTGGAAAGAAACCTTTGGTGAAGATTTGTATGTAGAAATTATGCGGCACAATCAAGAAGATGAAAACCGTGTAAACGAAACACTAATCGCACTTGCCAAAAAACACCATATCAAGCTGGTAGCAACTAACAACACCTACTACATCAACAAAGAAGATGCCAATGCTCACGACATTTTATTGTGTGTAAAAGATGGTGAAAAACAAGCCACTCCCATAGGAAGAGGGCGCGGTTACCGTTACGGTTTACCCAATCAAGAATATTATTTTAAATCGCAAGAAGAAATGAAAGCCCTTTTTAGCGATTTACCCGAAGCCATTGAAACTATTTCGGAAATAATAAACAAAATAGAATCGTTTACACTTGCCAGAGAAGTTTTGCTTCCTAAGTTTGATATTCCCGAAGCATTTCAATCCTCTGAAGATAAACAAGATGGCGGCAAAAGAGGTGAAAATGCCTATTTAAAACACCTTACTTACGAGGGTGCAAAACAACGTTACAAAGAAATTACTCCCGAAATACAAGAACGGCTGGATTTTGAATTGGAAGTTATTGCAAACACCGGTTATCCCGGATATTTTTTAATTGTACAAGATTTAATTGCCGAAGCTCGTAAAATGGGTGTTTCAGTGGGACCCGGAAGAGGTTCGGCAGCGGGAAGTGCTGTTGCATATTGTTTGGGAATTACCAATATAGATCCCATTGAATATGACTTACTATTTGAGCGGTTTCTTAATCCGGATAGGGTTAGTATGCCCGATATTGACATTGATTTTGACGATGAAGGAAGAGGAAAAGTAATGGATTATGTAATTAAAAAATACGGAAGCAATCAAGTAGCACAAATTATTACCTACGGAACCATGGCTGCTAAATCGGCTATTCGTGATACAGCACGTGTGCTGGATTTACCCCTTAACGATGCCGATAGAATTGCAAAACTGGTTCCTAATATGACCAAGCTAAACAAAATATTTGGTCTGGAAAAAAAAGAATTACGAAGTAAATTTAGAAGCGATGAGTTACCAAAAGTAAACGAACTTCTTAACTTATCGGAAGGAGAAGATCTAGAGGCACAAACCATTAATCAGGCAAAAGTTCTGGAAGGCTCGGTTCGCAATACCGGAATACATGCCTGCGGAGTAATTATTACTCCAGACGATATCACCAATTTTGTTCCGGTCGCTACGGCTAAAGACAGTGACTTATACGTTACCCAATTTGACAACTCGGTGGTAGAAAGTGCCGGACTTCTAAAAATGGATTTTCTGGGTTTAAAAACGCTTACGCTTATCAAGGATACCGTTAAATTGGTTAAACACATTCATCAAGTCGTGTTAGATCCCGATAATTTTCCGTTGGATGATCAAAAAACATTCGAACTTTTTCAACGAGGTGAAACGGTTGGTGTTTTTCAGTACGAATCTGCCGGAATGCAAAAATATCTCAAAGAGCTAAAACCTACCATTTTTGCAGACCTTATTGCAATGAATGCCTTGTATCGCCCTGGACCTTTAGAATACATCCCAAGTTTTATTAGACGAAAAAACGGCGAAGAAAACATTGCCTATGACCTGCCGGCAATGGAAGAATACCTAAAAGAAACCTATGGTATTACGGTGTATCAAGAACAAGTAATGTTACTTTCGCAAAAATTAGCCGATTTCTCAAAAGGTGAAGCCGACATGCTTCGTAAAGCAATGGGCAAGAAACAACGTGCCGTGCTGGATAAAATGAAACCCAAATTTATTTTGCAAGCCGAAGCAAAAGGTCACGACCCAAAAATATTAGAAAAAATATGGAAAGATTGGGAAGCCTTTGCCAGCTATGCATTTAACAAATCGCATTCTACCTGTTATGCTTGGATAGCCTATCAAACTGCCTATCTAAAAGCCCATTATCCGGCAGAATATATGGCTGCAGTACTTTCTAATAACATGAGCGATATTAAAACCATTACGTTTTTTATGGAAGAATGTAAGCGTATGGGATTAAAAGTATTGCCTCCCGATGTTAACGAATCGTTTTACAAATTTACAGTAAATAAAGAAGGCGCTATCCGATTTGGAATGGGAGCCGTAAAAGGCGTGGGAGGAAACGCAGTAGCAACGATTGTAGAAAACCGAAAAGAGGGAAAATACAAAAGTGTTTTTGACCTTGCCAAACGCATAGATCTTCGATCTGCCAATAAAAAAGCATTTGAAAATCTTGCCCTTGCGGGAGGTTTTGATAGTTTTGGTGCGCATCGGGCTCAATACCTTCACGATACCGGAGACGGCGTGATGTTTATTGAAAAAGTTCTTAAATACGCCGCGAAATACCAAGCCACGGAAAACTCTGCACAGGTAAGTCTGTTTGGTGATTCCAGCGAAGTGCAAATTCCCGAACCGGATATTCCGCAATGCGAAGATTGGGGAACAATGAAAAAACTCAAACTTGAAAAAGAAGTAGTAGGCGTTTACATTTCCGGTCATCCGTTAGATGATTTTAAACCGGAAATGAATTATTTTTGCAACGTAAAAGTAGCCGATTTTAATAATCTAGATAAATACATCAATCGCGAATTATCTTTTGGAGGTATTGTTACCGATGTGCAACACAGAGAAAGCAAAAAAGGAAAGGGTTGGGCGCTTTTTACCCTCGAAGATTTTGAAGACCATCACGAGTTTAGAATTTTTGGTGAAGAGTATTTAAAATACCGACATTTTTTAGTCCCTAACTCCTTTATTTATATAAAAGTATTTGTTCGTGATGGCTGGATAAACAGAGATACCGGAAAAAAGAGCGATCCCAGAATTCAATACAATAGTATGCAAATGCTTCATGATGTAATGGATACGCTCTCTAAAAAGTTAACGCTTCATTTACCTATAAAAAAATTACAAAAATCACAGATAAAGCAACTAAAGGAATTATTTAAAACCCACAAAGGCGATAAACAAGTATATTTTACCGTTTACGAACCTAACGACAAGATAAAACTTACAATGGCTGCTAAAAAACAAAAAGTTACTATTTCCAAAGAACTATTAGAAGAAATGGATACTATGGATGTTTATTATAAATTGAATTAAGAAAAAAGATAAAAAAATAAGATTTATCTTCTAACAAACTCACTCAGCAAAATTGCAGTCGCAGTAGCTACATTTAAACTCTCAGTTTTTTGAAGATTGCCAAATCTTGGAATAGAAATTTTGGTAGTTACCAATTCTTCAATTTCGGGTGAAATCCCATTTGCTTCATTTCCCATTACTAGGACAACTTCTTTAGGAAGGGGTGTTTTGTAAACATTTTTTCCTTCCATAAAAGCACCTAAAATTGGTAATGTTGAGCCGGATAAAAAAGTTTTTAAATCGGTGTATTGCAAAGTAACTCTTGTTAACGAGCCCATACTAGCCTGAACCACTTTAGGGTTAAAACAATCTGTTGTATCTGTTGAACAAACTAACTGCGTTACCCCAAACCAATCGCAAAGCCTAATAATAGTTCCTAAATTACCGGGATCTCGTACAGCATCTAATGCCACGGTCAATCCTTTTTTTTTAAGAAATTTGTGTTCAGGGATTTTAAAAACCGCAAGTGCAGTATTGGGAGATTTTAAAAAACTAATACGCGAAAGCTCTTCTTCTGTAATAAGCTGAACGGGTTGATTATTAAACAAATCTTCTTTTGTAGAAAAAAGACTGTGAAGTTCCCATTTTTCGTCTAAAAATTCAGAGATTATTTTTTTCCCTTCTGCAACAAATAATCCCGTTTTTGTTCGGTACTTTTTTTGTTGTAAACTCGTTATTAATTTTATTTGACTTTTACTAATCAAAATAATGTATTTTTGAAGTTGTAAATGTAGGCACTTAACATCAATATTTGACACATAAATTGAAGAAAACCTTCGCTAAAATACCATTTTTTATTGTTCTAAGCATTTTGTTTGCTTCGTGTAATGCAGTAAAAAGAGTACCCGATGGCAACCATTTATTAACTAAAAACACCATTGTTACTGACAGTAGTGTTGTTAAAGACGAACGCGTTTATAGTATTTTAAAACAACAGCCCAACCCTAAAGTTTTAGGAATTCCTTTTGGGATTTTTATTTATAATTTGGGAAAGCCCAACCCCGATTCTTCTTTTACAAAATGGTTGTACAAAAAACCAAAAAGAGAAGAACGACTTATTAAACTACTTTCTAAAAAACAATTAAATAAAGTAAAAAACAGCTATATAAATTTTAATGAATGGCTTAAAAAAGCGGGGGCAGAACCGGTTGTTATCGATAAAAATAAAGTAAATAAATCGGTTGAAAAACTCAAAGAATATTATTTTAGTTTTGGCTGGTTTAACAGAGAAGCTTCTTACTCTATTGATACAACAAAAAACAAAAGAGCATCGATTACGTATCGAGTTAAATTAGGAAAACCCTATTTTATAGGTAATGTTAAAGACTCTATTAGTTCACCGGTAGTAGATTCGTTATACCAATTAACCAAGCATCTTTCGTTTATAGAAGAAGGAAAACAATATGCCACAAACGATTTTGTTAACGAACGCGAACGACTCACACTACAGTTTAGAAACTCGGGGTTATATCACTTCTCACAAGAATATATTACCATCGAAGGCGACACCGTAAACACAAATCATAAAGTAAATACAACATTAATTATTCCGAACAGAAGTTATCGTGTAAACGACAGCACTTATACAGAACCTTTTAAAATTCATAAGGTATCTGAAGTACGAATTATCACAGATTTTAATTACGAAAATAGAAGTAAAACCCTTTCCGATTCTGCTTCCTATCAAGGATACAAGTTATACGGTTATAATAAAATAAAATTTAAACCCAAAGCCATAACCGATGCTGTAGCAATAATACCAAACACCATTTACAAAGACATAGACCGAACCTTTACATATAACCAACTACGAAATCTGCAAATATTTAAATACCCAAACATTAGTTATACCGAAGACGCTAGAGATACCACAGGGACTAGCCTAATAGCTACTATTTTGTTAACTCCAAAAAAAAGATTGGGTTTTAATTTTAATGCAGATGCTTATACTTCAACAATACAACAATTAGGAGTAGGATTTGGATCTACCTTTTTAATTAGAAATGTATTTAGGCGTGCCGAAAATTTAGAACTCTCGGTTCGTGGAAGTTTAGGATCTTCAAAAGATGCCGCCGAAAGAGACAACCGATTTTTTAATATCTCAGACGTAGGAGGTGATTTAAAACTTCGTTTTCCCAGAATATTATTCCCTTTAAATACAGACAAAATTATACCCAAATACATGTCTCCGGAGACCCATTTGAGTTTTGGTTTTAATGCCCAAAACAATATTGGTCTGGATAGGCAAAACACCAATGCCGGATTTAGTTATAGTTGGAAGTCATCCCAAACGCTTTCACATAAAATAGAATTATTAAACCTTCAATATGTAAGAAATCTTAACCCTTCTAATTATTTTAATGTATACCGAAATTCATTTAGCAGATTAAATCAAATTGCCTTAGAGAGTGGTTACGTTTTTAACAATCAAAATGAAAACCCCACCCTAGAAATCCCTAATGAAGCGGAAGCATTTATACAAGAAGTAAAAGACGGAAACCCCAACGGTTTGGTACTTACTAATAATAACATTGAAGATGTTCTTAGCATTGCCGAACGAAAAGATAGGCTCACCGAAAACAATCTTATTTCGGCAACTAATTATACTTGGACAAGAGACACCAGAGAAAATGTTTCAGACAACAGTTTTTCCAGACTACGATGGAAAGTAGAAATTGCGGGAAACCTCCTTTCGGGTATTGCCTCTATTGCAGGATTAGAAAAAAATGAAAACGGAAATTATAAAGTCTTCGGGGTCGTTTTCTCACAATATGTAAAATTTGAAACCGAGTATATTAAACACTGGGAACTGGGTAACAGCAATAACATATTAGCCTTACGAACTTTTGGCGGAATTGCATTACCATACGGAAACAGCAATAGCATCCCTTTTACCCGAAGCTATTTTGCCGGAGGTTCTAACGACAACAGAGGTTGGCGCGCATACGATTTGGGACCAGGAAGCAGTGGTGGCATACAAGATTTTAACGAAGCAAACTTTAAATTGGCTTTTAATACCGAATATCGTTTTACCATTTTAGGAAGCGTAAAAGGGGCTTTATTTTCTGATATAGGAAATATTTGGAATGTAAATGACAACGTAACCGATCCCGATTTTACCTTTAAAGGAATTTCCGATTTAAAAGAACTTGCAGTTGCCAGCGGGTTTGGCTTGCGCTACGATTTTGGTGTATTTGTATTTCGTTTTGATATTGGTTTTAAAACCTATAACCCATCTAAAGCTGAAGGAACACGCTGGTTTAGAGAATATAATTTTTCAAAAGCTGTTTACAACTTCGGTATAAATTATCCTTTTTAAATTTTTCGGTATTATCATTATATCTTCTTCTTATTAAAAACAGAATACATGTCTTACTATCCATTTTTGTTATTCAACTCAAATAAATCGTAAATCGAATAAATCACCTAATTTCAAACCTACAAGGTCACCTTCGCTTCTTCCTTCTAAAACCTTGCAGGATAATACTTTATTCATTTTAATTCTCAATCCTCAGTCTTCAATTGGCAGTTTTCAGTTAGCATTCTGTTTACTCATAAATCCTCAATCTGCAATTGAATAAATCTCCAATCGGAAAAAATCATTAATCTAATTATATTTCCTATTTTTGTAACCCATTAAAACTTTTGTTATGAGTCACCAGATTAAACCCGGAGTAGCAACAGGAAAAGAAGTTCAAACTATTTTTAACTATGCAAAACAAAAGGGTTTTGCATTACCTGCAGTAAACGTAATAGGTTCTAACTCTATGAATGCTGTTATGGAAACCGCCTCTAAACTCAATGCACCGGTTATTATTCAGTTTTCAAACGGAGGAGCGCATTTTAATGCAGGAAAAGGTCTCTCTAACGAAAACCAAAGAGCTGCAATTGCAGGCGGCGTGACGGGAGCCAAACACGTGCATCAACTCGCAAAACAATACGGAGCTACCGTTATTATGCATACCGACCATTGTGCTAAAAAATTACTACCTTGGATAGATGGTTTGTTAGATGCCGGAGAAATTTTTTATAACGAAACCGGAAAACCTTTGTATAGTTCGCATATGTTAGATCTTTCTGAAGAACCTATCGAAGAAAATATTGAAATAAGTAAGCGATATCTGGAACGAATGAGCAAAATGGGGATGACACTTGAAATTGAACTGGGAATAACCGGAGGCGAAGAAGATGGCGTAGATAACACCGATGTAGATTCATCGAAACTATACACCCAACCCGAAGAAGTAGCCTATGCTTATGAAGAACTTCGTAAAGTTAGCGACCAATTTACCATAGCTGCTGCCTTTGGAAACGTACACGGCGTTTACAAACCCGGAAACGTAAAATTGCAACCCATTATCTTAAAAAATTCGCAAGAATTTATTCAAAAAAAATACAATACGCAACACAACCCAATTGATTTTGTGTTTCACGGCGGAAGCGGTTCTACCCTAGAAGAAATAAGGGAAGCCATTACCTATGGTGTGGTAAAAATGAATATCGATACCGACCTTCAATTTGCTTTTAATGAAGGAGTACGAAATTATATGATAAAAAATTTAGACTATTTGAAAACCCAAATCGGAAACCCCGAAGGAGCCGAGAAACCCAATAAAAAGTTTTATGACCCCAGAAAATGGCTTCGTGAAGGTGAGTTGTCTTTTTCAAAAAGGTTAGAACAAGCATTCCACGATCTTAAAAATGTAAACACCCTTTAAATAATAAAACTTCCCTAATTACAATATAGTATTATGAGCTGGTTTAAAAGAACAAAAAAAGGAATTCAAACCCCAACAAAGGAAAAAAAAGACATCCCTAAAGGACTTTGGTATAAATCGCCTACCG
>JALWYP010000450.1 GCA_026992695.1 Flavobacteriaceae bacterium | reverse complement strand
GTAATGGCTCCTGAATTATCTGTTATTTTTACTATTGATTGTGGTTGAATCATATTGTTTTAATTATAATAATTTTAACACGTATTCTTTAAAAAAATACCTAGCAGGATGAAAACTATTTTATATTAAGAATCGGTATTAATTGTTCTATCTATTCACAAGTAGGAATAAACAACACAAGTCTAAAGGCTAACTTGGATGTGAGTGCATCAAACACAACTATAGATGTTAATAATGACGATATTTTTATTCCTAGAACAGATAATTTTCCTTCGATAATACCAACCGCTTAACAACACGAAATAATGCTTTTTGTCACTAGAAGCAGGAAACTTCCTAAAGGTTTTTATTTTTGGAACAACAATTTGAAATATAGTTGCTTACAAAACGGAAAATTTAACAAATAATTAAAAGTTACGTTAGTACGCTACATCATCCATTTTGCCCTTAAACACCTTATATTGTATAATTAAATAGACAGCCACTAATAGTATTGCAACAACAAACCAATTTACTCCAACAGACAAACCATAATGACTAGTGGCAACATTATAAATAGTAAGCGATGGATTTGTATTGTTGGTTGAAGGAAGCATCTTTGGGTAAATAGATGCTGCTGTTCCAAAAAAACCTCCCATTAAAAACAGGGTTGAAAAAAGAAAACTAAGTCCGTCTTTTTTAAATTTTTTAACCCAAAATTGTCCTATTAATCCTGTTAGGGTGATTATTGGGAAAATCCAGAGCCAAGGTCTTTCAAAAAAGTTATGAAAAGGGTTCGGTTCAATATGATGCCAAACTAAAACAGAAAGAACAACAAGTAGTAGCAACACAACACTTAATTTAAAAATAAGGTTTTTTAGTTGTGGATTTATAGAAGCATTGGTTTTAAAAATAACCCACGCGGCACCGTGAATGGTAAGTGACACCACTGCTATAATTCCCAATAATAAAGTAAACCAATCTATAATACCAAGATTATCTGATAACGGACTAAAATCAGGATTCCAAAGTGGTAGAAAAAAGAAATGAGGCTCATGTTGGGAAACACCGTTAGTAACCATTCCTAAATTTACACCCCGAACAACATTTCCTAAAGCAATACCAAAAAACAAAGCCAAGAGTAAACTAGCTATTCCAAAAGCTTTGTCCCAGATAATGTGCCACATTTTATTGTTAAGTTGGTGTCTTAATTCAAGTCCTATTCCTCTAAAAATAAGCAACCAAAGAATCATAATCAAGGGAAGATAAAATCCACTAAAAGAAGACGCGTATAGTTTTGGAAAAGCAAAAAACAAAATACCTCCTGCTGCAATTATCCAAACTTCATTTGCATCCCAAAAAGGACCTATAGCACTTGTAATGGCTTTTTTGTCTTTTTCGGTTTTCCCGAAGAACAAATGAATGATTCCTGCACCAAAATCGTACCCGTCTAAAACTAGATATATAGCGAGCATAGCCATTAAAACGATATACCAAAATAGTTCCATAATTATTGTTTTTGTATTTGGGGTCCTTTGTTAATTATTTTACCGGCTAAGATTAAAAATAGCATTCCTAATAAAAGATACAAACCTATAAATCCTAATAAAGTAAATAATGTATTTCCTGATGAAACTGTTGGCGAAGCACCTTCTGCAGTTTTTAATAAATTATATACCAACCAAGGTTGCCTGCCTAATTCGGCAGTGTACCATCCGGTTATGTTGGTAATATAGGGTAGCGGAATCATAAATAATAGTGACCATAAAATCCATCTTGTAGTATATAGTTTTTTTCTAAAAAGCTGAACCACGCCAGCAATCATCAGCGCTATAAAAATGGTACCTAATCCTACCATAATGTGATAGGCATAATACAAGCCAGGAATGTTAGTAGGATGAAGGTTTTCATCAAAAGCATCCAACCCTTTAATCTGAGCATCCCAATTTTGGTACGTTAAAAAACTTAGAATATTAGGAACGGCAATTTTGTTGTCTAATTTTTTGTCATAAATATTGGGTTGACCAATTAGTACAATTTCGGTTCCTGCTTTTTCGGTTTCAAAAATTCCTTCCATAGCAGCAAAAGTTACCGGTTGGTATTTTACTACATTTTTTGCTGCCCAATCTCCGGTAGGAAAAGCCACAAGAGTCGTTGAAATAATCCCGAAAACAACTCCAGTTTTAACAAATAACTTACCAAAATCTTTGTGTTTTTTACTAAGTAAATAAAAAGACCCTATTCCTGCTACTACAAATGAAGCAGTAACTAACGATGCGGCTTGGTTGTGTAAATAAGAAGGAATAAGCCAAGGGTTTGAAAAAAGAGCTGAAAAATTGGAAAGTACATACGTACCGTTTTCTAAAATCTCATACCCTACCGGATGCTGCATCCAAGAATTTGTAGCAATAATAAACAACCCACTTAGCCACGAGCCTAGGAAAACCAAAAATCCGGTTAAAAAATGTAATTTCTGACCTATAAGTTTTTCACCAAACAAAAAGAGTCCTAAAAAAGAAGATTCTAAAAAGAATGAAAACATCCCTTCCATCGCTAGTGTTTGCCCAATTATACCTCCGGTAAGTTCTGAAAATTTAGCCCAATTGGTTCCAAATTGAAATTCCATAGGTATTCCGGTTACAACTCCCATAGCAAAATTTAGCGCAAATATTTTCATCCAAAACTTAGCAGCTTGGTTGTATTTATCAATGTTTGTTTTAAGATATTTCCATTTAAAATATACAATGATTAAGGATAATCCCATCGTTAATTGCGGGAACAAATAATGGAATGTTATGGTAAAGGCAAACTGCATTCTGTCATAAAAAAGCATGTCTTCCATAGTGTATATTTTGTTTTAAAGCAGTAAAATTACGGTGTAAGATAGTGTTTTTTTGTAACAGGGGTTACATTGGTGAATAATTCAAAAATAGATTGAAAAAAAAATTATATCTTTATCAAAATTTCTTAACCTTAATTAACTTATTTTATTTTTCTATGAAAAAAATTACATTTATTTTATTTGCATTATTGGTCACGACATTTGCGTGGCAGGGTAATGCGCAGATGGCAACGGGAAACAATATGACCGTTGAATCGATACCAGATAATGATTCGGGTGGTGTGACTTCGTTAGTTAGTATTACTGGAATACCGAGTGGGGCAACCCTTACAGGTATTGAGGTAGATATGGCAATAAATCATACTTGGGCAGGTGATTTAGAAATACATATTACCGCCCCTACGGGAGAAACAACAACCATGTTAGCTCGACCAGGTAGAGTAGGTAGTGGAGCTGGCGATAGTAGTAATTTGCTAAGTACATCCCCTTTAACCTTTATGGATGGTTCTGCAAATTCATCCGAAAATATGGGAAGCGGTATAGGTGGTAGTCAAGTTATATGTCAGGATGATGCTATTTGTGATTATTTTAATACAGACGATACCGGAACAGCAACACCATTTGCAGATTTAATTACTGCAATGGGCACAAATGACCCTAATGGAAATTGGGAGATATTTGTTTCTGATGGTGCTGGTGGAGATACTGGAGACTTTTTTATTCCGGAAATGCGAATTATGTATAGTATTCCTGGTGTTTTTTGCGCTGCAGATAACCCTCAGACCTTTGACCCACCTTATAATGTGAGTTCTACACTTAACAATCCTAATGCAGGTATAATTGGTA
>JALWYP010000449.1 GCA_026992695.1 Flavobacteriaceae bacterium | reverse complement strand
ATGTTAGTATTTAGCTGTAAAGAAAAAAACGATGAAAAGCAAGACGATTCTTTAATTACCTTTAAATTTCTTCAAGTAAATGATGTTTATGAAATAGCTCCGCTAGGTGGTGGTGCTTATGGTGGTATGGCAAGAGTTGCACATGTACGAGATTCAATCGCTAAAGAAAATCCCAATACCTATTTGTTTATGGCAGGCGATTTTTTAAACCCTTCTTTACTGGGCACTATTAAAGTAGATGGCGAACGGCTAAAAGGAAAACACATGGTTGAAGTTATGAATGCTATGTATTTTAACTTGGTAACTTTTGGAAATCACGAATTTGATATTAAGGAAAATGAATTGCAACAACGGTTAAACGAATCTACTTTTCCTTGGATGTCTTCAAACGTTAGACACCTAACAGAAAACGATACCGTACCGTTTCAAATTCAAAAGCCTAATGATACATTAGAAGTTGCAGATACCTATATTATTTCTGTAAGAGAGGGTGAAAAGGAAGTGAAAATAGGGTTTTTAGGAGTTACACTTCCGGCTAACCCTAAAGATTATGTGTATTATGGGGATATCTACAAAGAAGCCGGTAGATCATACAATAACCTAAAAGATAAAGTAGATGTTGTTATAGGACTTACTCATTTAGAAATAGAGCAAGATAAAGAACTTGCCAAGCAGTTACCCGGTATACCTTTTATAATGGGAGGTCACGAACACAATGCGATGCTAGTAAAAGAAGGAGAAACCACCATTTCAAAAGCCGATGCCAATGCAAAGAGTATGTACATTCACACTTTTACCTTCAATCCTGAAACCAAAGCATTAACAAGAGATTCAAAACTATTTTTTATTGATGACAAAGTAGCTTCCGACCCAAAAGTTGAAGCAATTGTTGGAAAATGGACCAGTTTGTTAGACGAAAAAATAAAAGAAATAATAGATGACCCAAATGAAGTAATTTACACGGCTGAAAATCCGCTTGACGGAACAGATAGTGCCAGCCGAAGCATTCAAACAAATCTAGGAAATATTATAACAGAGGCAATGGCTTGGGCATATAATAATGATGTAGATGCGGCATTGGTAAACGGAGGCTCTATTCGGGTAGATGATATGCTACCGGCAGCCGTTTCAGGAATGGATATTTTTAGAGCTTTACCCTTTGGAGGAAATGTTGTTAAAGTAGCACTAAAAGGAAAGCTGTTAAAAGAAGTCCTGGATTACGGAAAATCCAAACGAGGAAAAGGTGCTTACTTACAGCGCTATAATGTAACCGAAGACCAACAAGGCAACTGGCTTGTTTCCGGAAAGCCTATAAATCCTATTAAAACATATAATGTTGCTTTTAGTGATTTCTTATTAAAAGGGTACGATATTCCTTTTTTAACACCGGAGAACAAAGGTGTTTTATCTGTTTACCAACCTAAAGAAACAGAACCGTCCGGAGATATAAGAAAAGCCATTATTCTTTATTTAAAACAAAAGAAATAGGTTAGACAGCTCTTTTTAAATAAACTCATCTACTAACTAGATGGGTTTTTTTAATTCTCATAATTTTATTTAAAATAATTCTAAATAATTTTGTCAATTTGAAAATAAGATTTTATGTTTGCATAAATAATTATTTATAATAAGTCTAAATTAATATTAATGAAAAATACCTTTGTTTTAATTTGTTTATTAACCTATACACTAACTTTTTCGCAAGTGGTTAGGGATACTTCAAAAGTAAATAATAGCGTGAATTCTGCGCAACGAATGCTAAATCAAAAAGACAAAAAACTTACACTTGGCTCGTATGGTGAGATTACTTACAACCAACCCGAAAGTAAAAATGGCGAATTAGATGTGCAACGTATTATCTTAATGTTAGGTTATAAATTTAACGACAAAGTGCAATTTATTACCGAGATAGAATTTGAACATGTAGAAGAATTATCTGTAGAACAAGCATTTGTAAATTACTCGGTTGGTAACACCATTAGTTTACGTGCCGGTTTAATGTTGGTGCCAATGGGAATATTAAACCAATACCACGAACCCACAACATTTAATGGTGTAGAACGTCCGGTACTGGATGGTAAAATTATCCCTAGTACTTGGCGCGAAATTGGAGTGGGAGTAAACGGGAGAATCCAAGATGCTTCTATAAGTTATCAAGCCTATGTTTTTAATGGCTTTCGTTCTACCGAAGAAAAAAATGGTGAAATTGTTGGTTTGCTAAACGGTGATAGCGGTCTTCGAGGGGGTAGACAAAAAGGAGTAGAATCTACTATAAGTTCTCCAAACCTATCTATGAAAATAGATTATTACGGTTTAATAGGTTTGCGAATGGGATTAGCAGGTTATTTTGGAAAAACTCAAACAAACGATGCCATTGAAAACACAAACGGAACCACTGTAGGAGTGTCTATGTTTGCTTTAGATGCACGTTATAAAAATCAAAAAATTGAAGCCAGAGCGCAATTTACATACGCATCACTTTCAGGAATAAAGCAGTATAATACTTTAACAAATAAAGATTTAGGTTCGGCTATGTTAGGTTATTATTTTGAAGCAGGATATAATATATTACCAATAACTGCAAAACAACGACTTGTAACTTTTGCCAGATACGAAAAATACGATACGCAATACAACGTAAGCTCTAATTTGCTGAAAAACGAGGCATACAATCGTACCGATATTACACTCGGAGTATCCTATCACATAGCAGATGGCGTGGTGGTAAAAGGCGATTATCAAATTAAAGATAACGCACTTACTAATTTTGAAGTACCCAATCAACTAAATTTTGGAGTGGGATATTGGTTTTAAAATGGTCATTAAAAACAAATAAATATGAAACGTATATTTGCTGTATTACTACTTGGGTTTTTAACAACATCTTTTTCAGTTCCCGAAAAGATTCAGAAAAAAGCAACTAAAGAAATTAAAAAGTTTTTTCAGATAGAAACATTTTTAAAAGAAGATATTACATTTTCAGAAGATATTTTAACAAAACTTCCTTCTAAATTTGAAGATAAAAACTTCTTTAAAATAATTTATGAAGATAAACTTAAAGGATATGCCTATATAGGAAACGCTCCAAGCAAAACAGCTACATTTGATTATTTGGTGATTTTTGACCCCGATTTTATTATTTTAAAAAGCAAAGTACTTGTTTATAGAGAAGAATACGGTGGGGAAATAGGAAGCAAAAGATGGTTGCGGCAATTTACCGATAAATCTCCCCAATCTGAAGCTTTGGAGTATAATAAAAACATTGTACCTATTAGTGGTGCAACCATTTCGGTTCGGTCTATGACACAAGCGGTAAACAATCTTCTTAAAAGTTTAAACTATCTTCAAGAAAAAAATATTTTATAATGCAAATTTCGGATATCCTACATACTTTTCCTTCCTATATAAAATTTTTTATTGCTTCCTTTTTACTGGTGCTAAGTGTCGGGTATTTTTCAGGAATGCGTTTTGTTTCAGAAACACAAGCAACAACACCTTCGGGTATTGAAGAGAATTATTTGGGTAATGAAGACCAAGAAGATGCTGCTACCATGAAATTTAAAAAAAGTAAGCGAGAAATGCTTACCACACTTCATTCACATATTCTCTCTATCTCCATTATATTTTTTATACTAGGAGGATTAGTTGCTACCACATCAATTTCAACAAGGTTA
>JALWYP010000448.1 GCA_026992695.1 Flavobacteriaceae bacterium | reverse complement strand
AAAATTTGAAGATGGATATTCATTTCGGTGCCACCGGCCTGGGGAGTGCAGTTCCCGACCGAATAATTTTTTACAATAATAAAGAAAAAATAATAACAATTTATAGCTGCTGCAAATGGACAACTGATAAACTAAGAGGAGTATATAGATTTATTTTTAAATGGAAAGGTTTGGCACTAGTAATTTAATATTTGCCAAACCCTAACCCGCTACGGCCTGCTGGAAAATCCCACCAACAATGTGATGATTGACAACCTGCGGTATTTTTATGACCCGGCCAACCCCAACCGGCTCCTCAAAGTAACCGACCTGACCAACAGCCATGCCGGTTTTAGAGATGACAGTAATGGATTGGTTGCCGGCGACCCGGACGATGACTACGAATATGACCAAGACGGCAACATGAAAGCCGACCAAAACAAAGAAATTTCGTATATTGCCTATAACCACTACGATGAGAATAATGAATATCGATTAACGATTAGCGATTTAAAAATTTCGTAAAACATTGATTATCAACAAATCGTACATCGTTAATCGGTGTTCTTAAATCAAAAGCAATGGCCTGCAACGTAGGACATAACGTTTACAACCACCCCGACCACTTGGGCAACATTCGGCAAAACATTACCCGCGAAAACGGCCGCTTAACTGTTTTGCGCGAGCATAATTACTATCCTTTCGGCCTACTCCACCGCGGCTACAATGATGACAAAGAGGATTTAAAATACGACAAGGAGCAGGATTTTATTTTTACGGTGCAGGCCCGGGCAGGGAGGTATAAGTACCGCTATAACGGAAAGGAATGGCAGGATGATTTGGGGCTAAACCGGTATGATTACGGCGCAAGGAGCTATGATGCGGCCGTGGGAAGGTGGTTTGTGGTGGATCCGCTGGCTGAAAAGTATTACGGGATGACGGCGTATAATTATACGATGGGGAATCCAATAATGTTTGTTGATTTGAATGGGATGGAATCTACCGGTGATTTTTTTAATAAACATGGAAAATATTTAGGTACTAATGGTAAGGATGATGGAAAGAAATATGTTGTTACAGACAAAAAAGATGAAAAATCAATAAGGAGAAAAACAAAAAAGGGAGAAACCGTCCAAACAGACCAGGTTAAATCCGCAGTTTTATTACCAAGTGACAAAACCTTACAAGAATCATTAAATGTTTTAGAAAGAACTCAACAAAATGGAGGTAAAAGAGAAGAATCTTCCATCGTTATGATAGACGGGACAGTAGTAACAGGTGAACCGGGACCGGAAGTTAAATATGGTGAAGATGAATATGCGAATGGGGCTTTACCAGACCTTCCGCAAGGATATTCAGATTCCGACGTTGAGGCATCAATTCATTCGCATCCGACAGCAGTGGAAATTATTCCAGTAGATGGAAAAGATCGTGTTTTTGCCGGGAATGCAACTGAACCCTCTCGTATTGATAAAACAACTTTTTCACGATTTAAGACAAACATAATAGTAGGATATTTAGGTCAAGTAACTGCTCGACGTGATTATTTAAATAGCACAACCGGAAAAAGAGAAATTAGAATTATAAAACCTCCTATGGGAATAGTTATATATGATAAAAATAGCGACAAAACAATCAAACTTTCAACAAAAGCGGTAAAAAGAGTTTTAGAAAGATGAAAAGAAATTATTTTACATTCATTATCCTGTTAAGTTTTGGGTTGTCATATTCACAACAAAAATCAGTAAACCTCATCATTTCTATTGATGACATGCTACCCACAACAAACCTTGTTATTACAAAAATTGAATACGTAGATAAACAAGGCAATAAGTATTCTTTGGCGGGTAAAGCTACATATTATCCCGGCAATACGATTTTTTCTAATGAAGGTTTTTATAAACTAACATCAAACAAAATAAAAAAAATATACCTTTACATTCATTATTGGTATGAGTGTGGCATTAATACTAAAAATTATAACTATGTTGTAGAGTTAAATCCTGCTCTACTAAAAAAAACATACTTAATTCTTTATATATACAATTTAGATAAAAGAAAATATAGAAGAATATATTTCCCAATATCAAAAAACCGTAATTACACATATTACTTTAAATACCCTTCTCCTTATCAAGGGAGATTGGTACAAAAAAGGCTTACTCGTGAACAAAGGAGATGTCATTAATCAAGATACTGTATGAATTTAAAAGTTGGAAACTCACGTGTATAGCCACGGCAGATGCACCGGAAGCATCACGTGATGAGAAAAATCTACAAAATGAAAAAAGTATTAGGCCAAATGCATCTTTTATCATTTAGTATAGAGTCCCCTTCCAAGTAAAACCAGGGGAATATGATTATACTCATGAATATAACGGACAAAACGACAATTAAAATGAGAAGGTTAATGTTTCTAATAGCACTTATTAGTATATCTGCATACAATCTTTATCCACAAATTAAAATAATCAGTGGGCGAATTATTTCTGATGATCTAGCACCTGCACCCGGAATATCAATTTTCATTAATGACTCCATTGAGGTCGGAATTACTGATATGGAAGGTTTTTTTAAAATATCGATTAACAAAAATATTAAGGAAATAAAGTTCATTGGCTTTGGCTTTGAACCCGCCATTATTGAATTGGTTGATAATTGTGATATAATAGAAATCGTTATGATGTACGCCGGTTCATACGATTTCATTAGCTTGAAAAGAGCGTACCGGAAAAGAAGAAGAAAATTCAAAAAATTACCGAAGATACATAAATTGGCATATGAAAAAGGCATTTTTAAAACCAGGAAACCCTGTTACGTAAGAAAATTTAGATAATTTCGTATATTGCTTGCAACCACTACGATGTGTATAATGAACATCGATTACCGATTAGCGATTTAAGAATTTGTAAAATGTTGACTATCAGTTATTCGCAAATCTTATATCGTTGATCGGTGTTCTTAAATCAAAAGCAATGGCCTGCAACGTAGGACATAACGTTTACAACCATACGGACCACTTGGGCAACATTCGCCAAAACATTACCCGCGAGAACGGCCGGCTAACCGTACTGCGCGAGCAAAATTACTATCCCTTTGGTCTACTTACCCCTCTGTGAATTTTGATAAGTTTAGTTCCGATGCCAGATTGAAAGATATTTTTCCAAATATTATTGAGCGATGAAAAATATAGTTATAGCTTTACTGATATTATTAATTGGTTCTTGTAGTGTTACAAATTTATACAAACAGATTAATTATGGTGAATATATTTTTCATTCATTGGGATATGCAGGCGTTATTATCATATACAAGGATGGTACTTTTGAATTTACAAAAAGAACACCTGGAAGAAAAGCAACTTGTAAAGGAAAGTGGAAAATTATTTCAAAAAATATGATAGTAATTGATGGAAAAGATGTTGCAAATTATTATGGAAATGATAGTCTATTTTTTAATAAATTCGACATAGATCACGACACGATAATTTTTGTCAAGCCAAATAAAATAAAATACAAGGGATTAATTTACAAAAAGTTTTCAGCTAAAAAAGATTAAAGAATCCGCCCCGTCAGCGTCACCACCCCGCCGTGGTCTCCTACCCCCGACGGCAACATAGAAGCCGTCCAAAACAAAGAAATTTCGTATATTGCCTATAACCAAGCTAATATATCTAGGCACGCACAAATGAACAACGA
>JALWYP010000447.1 GCA_026992695.1 Flavobacteriaceae bacterium | reverse complement strand
ATAATGATTAGAAAAGTATTTTCTAATCCCACAAAAAGAGTAGTGCTTAAAGAGCTGATTTTTAAAGAAATAGACGACCTTGTAATAGGCTCGTTAGGTATTGTTACATTTATTTCATTTTTTGTAGGTGGTGTTGTAGCTATTCAAACAGCACTAAATATGGATAATCCGCTTCTACCCAATTATTTGGTTGGTTTTGCTACGAGACAATCTATTATTTTAGAATTTTCTCCAACATTTATTTCAATCATTATGGCAGGAAAAGTAGGCTCGTTTATCACATCAAGTATTGGCTCTATGCGTGTAACCGAACAAATAGATGCTCTTGAAGTTATGGGTGTAAACTCATTAAACTATTTGGTGTTTCCTAAAATAATAGCATTATTATTATACCCGTTTGTAATTATGATTTCAATGTTTTTAGGAATTTTTGGAGGATGGGTAGCTAGTGTTTATGGAGGTTTTAGCACCTCAGATGCTTTTATAAGAGGACTGCAACTAGATTTTGTTCCTTTTCATATTACCTATGCTTTTATTAAAACATTTGTTTTTGCATTTATTCTGGCAACGGTTCCTTCCTGGCAAGGATATTACATGAAAGGAGGCGCTCTAGAGGTAGGAAAAGCCAGTACCAAATCTTTTGTTTGGACGAGCGTTCTCATTATTCTCACCAATTATATTATTACCCAAATGCTACTAAGCTAATGATTGAAGCTATTAACATACACAAACGTTTTGGAGAAGAAGAAATTTTAAAAGGAATTTCTGCCAAATTTGAAAGAGGAAAAACCAATCTTATTATAGGTCAAAGCGGAAGTGGAAAAACAGTTTTTTTAAAATGTTTAATTGGTTTGTTTGCTCCTAATGAAGGCGAAATATGTTTTGATGGAAAATCTATTTTAAAAATGGATGATGAAGAAAAAAGAGACCTTCGAGAACACATAGGAATGCTCTTTCAAGGAGGTGCTTTATTCGATTCTATGAATATTGAAGAAAACGTTATGTTTCCGTTACGCTTGTTTACAAACCAAAAAAGAGATGAGATGCTTCATAGAGTAAACCAAGTATTAAAACGAGTTAATTTAGAAAATGTGAATACTAAATTCCCTTCCGAAATTTCGGGAGGAATGCAAAAAAGAGTATCTATTGCTCGTGCTATTGTAAACAACCCTCGTTATTTATTTTGTGACGAACCCAACTCCGGATTAGACCCCAAGACAGCAATTTTAATAGATAATCTTATCCAAGAAATAACAAAAGAATATAACATCACCACTATAGTGGTTACCCATGATATGAATTCGGTTATGGAAATTGGTGAAAGCATCGTTTTTCTTAAAAATGGTAAACTTGTATGGAAAGGATCTAACAAAGAAATATTTAAAACCAATAACACAGATGTAACCAATTTTGTATACTCCTCCAATCTATTTAAAAAAATACGCGAAATACAACTCAAAGAGGGTTAATAAACAACAAAATGGTCTTTAATTATAATATTTTTTCTACCTTTAGTGTCTCAAAAAAAAAAATTAACTATGAAAACTAAAATTATTCTATTACTAGCATTACTTATTTCTTCAATAAGTTTTTCTCAAATTTATTTTGTTAACCATAGCAGTGATATAGCAAACTATCCTGTATATTCCTCTGCCGGATTAGACATAAACGGAGATTATTTAGACGATTATGTAAGAATAACCGAAAACGGAATTGGCATCGATTATCAACAACCCGATGGAACATTTAATTCGGTATTTATTAATATGACAATTCAAAACCCTCCTACTTGGAGTATTGCTGCAGGAGATTTAGACGAAAACGGATATACCGATTTTGTTTTAGGAAACGGCGCAAGAGTATCGTTCCTATTTGCTAGCAATGATGGAACTTCGTACACAGAGCAAACACATCCTGAGTATATTTTTTCGCAACGCTCTAATATGGTAGACATCGATAATGATGGCGATTTAGATGCTTTTGTTTGCCATGATGTAGATGAAAGTCATCCTTACCGAAACGACGGTAATCAAAATATGGTACTCGACCAAACCTTAATTCAAACATTAGATTTAGCAGGAAATTATGCTTCGCTATGGGTAGATTACGACAACGACGGTGATACAGATATGTACCTAACAAAATGTCGTCAAGGCTCAACCCCGGGAGATCCCGAAAGAACCAATGCTATGTATAGAAATAATGGGGACGGAACTTGGACCGAAGTAGCAGCCAGTATTAATATGGCAGATAATGCACAATCTTGGTCATCAATCTTTGCCGATTTTGACAACGATGGAGATTTTGATGCATTTACAGTTAACCACGACGAACAAAACCGGTTTTACGAAAATGATGGAACCGGAGTTTACACAGACATCATCGCCACAACCGGAATAAATCCAAATGACCTTGGTGCTTGGGAAAATCAAGGAGCCGATTTTGATAACGATGGATTTGTTGATATTTTTTCAGAAATGTCTAGCGAAATATACCTTAATAATGGAGATATGACCTTTACAGGTTACAACCTTCCTTTTGATGAAGGAGCCATTGCAGATTATAATAACGACGGATTTTTAGATGTTGCCCACAACGGAAACCTATGGATTAATCAAGGTAATAGTAACAATTGGGTGAAAATGGTACTTCAAGGTGTACAAAGTAACGCTGACGGAATAGGAGCTCGAATTATTATTTATGGCGATTGGGGCACACAAATGCGCGAAGTACGTTCGGGAGAAGGGTTTAGCCATATGAACACACTTACTGCACATTTTGGAATTGGACAAAGCACAACAATCGATAAAATTAGAATCGAATGGCCAAGCGGAATTATTGATGAGTATGATAACCCAAACATAAATACCCAGTATGTATATGTAGAAGGGGATTCTCAGCTAGCAATTACTGAATTTGATAAATTAGGACTATCCATCTACCCTATTCCCGCAACCAATGTCCTTAACTTTTCATTACCAAATCTAGAAAACACGAAGGTTCAAGTTATTGATGTGAATGGCAAAACGGTTATTTCATCTCAAATATCTAATCAAAACACTTTAGATGTAAGCAACTTACAGACAGGAACTTATTTTGTTGCTATGAATATCGAAGGAAAAAAAGTAAGCAAGAAATTTGTTAAACAATAATTCTATTAACCCATTTTATTTCAAAAAGGCTGTATAAAAACAGCCTTTTTGAAATAAATAGTACTTGTTTGCTGAACAAAATAAACATTTCACTTTCCGTTTAAACTAAAAATAGTATCTTTGCGCCTTGATTACAATAAATTGTATATCAATACATAAAAATCATTAAAATAATATTGGCATGTATTTAACACCAGAAGTAAAAAAAGACATTTTTAAAAAACACGGTAAATCTGAAACAGACACAGGTTCAGCCGAAGGGCAAATCGCTTTATTCACACATAGAATTCAGCATTTAACACAACACCTCAAAAAAAACCATAAAGATTTCAATACAGAAAGATCATTGGTTAAATTAGTAGGAAAAAGACGCGCATTATTAGATTATCTTATGAAAAAAGATATTATGAGATATCGTGCAATTATTAAAGAATTAGGATTACGTAAGTAATTTTTATTGGGAGCTATAATTAGCTCCCATACTTTTTTTTGAACATAATTTATTTTAAAAAAATAGAAAAGCTACACTTT
>JALWYP010000446.1 GCA_026992695.1 Flavobacteriaceae bacterium | reverse complement strand
AAAACAGTGCATGGAATATTTTTTCCCTCGGCACTGAAAACGGAAGTCATTCCGATTTTTTTTCCAATTAATCCAGGCATCTTTTACAAATTTTCCTTAAACCTTAATTTCTACTTCAACACCACTTGGTAACTCCAATTTCATTAAAGCATCAATGGTTTTTGAAGAAGAACTGTAGATGTCTAACAATCTCTTATACGAACATAATTGAAATTGCTCTCTACTCTTTTTATTTACGTGCGGTGAACGCAAAACTGTAAATATTTTTTTATGGGTTGGTAACGGAATTGGTCCTGTTACTACCGCTCCTGTACTTTTTACTGTCTTCACAATTTTTTCAGCAGATTTGTCCACTAAATTGTGATCGTAAGATTTTAATTTAATTCTTATTTTTTGACTCATTGCTGAAATATTAAGCGTTTACTGTTCCTTTTGCTGCGGCAATTACTTCTTCTGAAATATTTGACGGTGTTTCGGCATAGTGTGAAAACTCCATAGTAGATGTTGCTCTACCGGATGATAATGTTCTTAATGTGGTTACATAACCAAACATTTCGGATAATGGAACTGTGGCTTTTATTACTTTTGCTCCAGCTCTATCTCCCATTTCACTCATTTGTCCTCTTCTTCTGTTTAAATCACCTACAATATCACCCATATTTTCTTCGGGGGTGAGTACTTCAAGTTTCATTATAGGTTCTAGTATTACCGCTCCTGCTGCTTTTGAAGAGGCTTTAAAGCCAAGTTTTGCAGCTAGCTCAAATGAAAGTGAATCGGAATCTACGGGGTGGAATGATCCATCCTTTAGCGTAACTTTCATACTATCTACTTCAAATCCGGCAAGCGGACCGTTTTTCATTGCTTCTTTAAATCCTTTTTCTACAGAAGGAATATATTCTTTAGGTACGTTACCACCTTTTATTTCATTTACAAATTCTAGACCTACTTTGCCTTCTTCGGCGGGTTCAATAGTAAATACAATGTCTGCAAATTTACCACGACCACCCGATTGTTTTTTGTAAACTTCTCTGTGGTTTGCCGGGCGTGTAATAGCTTCTTTGTACTCTACTTGTGGTTGTCCTTGATTTACTTCTACTTTAAACTCTCTACGCAATCTATCAACAATAATATCTAAGTGTAGTTCTCCCATTCCTGAAATAATGGTTTGTCCTGAAGCTTCATCTGTTCTTACAGTAAAAGTAGGGTCTTCTTCGGCTAATTTAGATAGCGCCATCCCTAGTTTATCTACATCAGCTTTTGTTTTAGGCTCAACGGCAATACCAATTACAGGATCAGGAAAGTCCATGCTTTCCAGAATTATTGGAGCTTTTATATCAGATAAGGTGTCTCCGGTTTTAATATCTTTAAAACCAACTGCAGCACCAATATCTCCTGCGCCAATGTTATCTACAGCGTTTTGTTTATTTGAGTGCATTTGGTAAATACGAGAAATACGTTCTTTTTTACCGGAACGATTGTTTAATACGTATGAACCAGCATCTAGATTTCCTGAGTATGCGCGAAAAAAGGCTAGGCGACCAACAAAAGGATCGGTAGCAATTTTAAATGCTAATGCAGAAAAAGGCTCATCTACTGAGGGTTTTCTTGCTACTTCTTCACCTGTATCTGGATCGATACCAATGATGGCATCTTTGTCAACGGGAGAGGGTAAATACCTACAAACGGCATCTAATAGAAATTGAACACCTTTATTTTTAAATGCAGAGCCACAAATCATAGGAATGATTGCCATATCCATTACTGCTGCCCGTAAAGCTGCGTGTACTTCATCTTCGGTAATAGAATCTTCATCTTCCATGAATTTCTCTAATAGATCTTCATCGTATGAAGCTACTTCTTCTATTAAATTTGCTCTGTATTGGCGAGCTTCTTCTTTAAGTTCTTCAGGAATATCAATAATGTCAAAGGTTGCTCCTTGAGTTTCGTCATGCCAAATAATCGCTTGATTTTTAACTAGGTCAACAATTCCTTTAAAATCGGCTTCATCACCAATAGGTAAAACAATAGGAACTGCATTAGAACCTAACATTTCTTTTACTTGGCGGTTTACCATTAAGAAATCTGAACCTTGACGGTCCATTTTATTTACAAAACCAATACGTGGTACTTTGTAGTTATCTGCTAATCTCCAGTTAGTTTCAGATTGAGGCTCAACACCATCAACGGCACTAAATAGGAATACGAGTCCGTCTAGTACACGTAACGATCGATTTACTTCTACGGTAAAATCTACGTGACCGGGAGTGTCTATTATATTAAAATGGTATCCTTTTGCATCTGCAGTAGGTTTACCATTTTCAGTTGGAAATTGCCAAGTACAGGTGGTGGCAGCAGAGGTAATTGTAATACCCCTTTCTTGTTCTTGCTCCATCCAGTCCATTGTAGCTGCACCATCGTGAACTTCGCCAATTTTATGACTTTTTCCGGTGTAATACAGAATACGTTCTGTGGTAGTGGTTTTTCCTGCGTCAATGTGTGCAGCAATACCAATATTTCTTGTAAGTTTTAAATCTCTAGCCATTTTAATTAAAATCTGAAGTGTGAAAATGCTTTATTTGCTTCTGCCATTTTATGTGTATCTACACGTTTTTTTACAGCAGCACCTTCTTCTTTTGAAGCAGCAAGTATTTCGGCAGCTAGTTTTTGAGCCATCGATTTTTCGTTGCGTTTTCTGGCAAATATAATAAGCCATTTCATTGCGGTAGATATTTTTCTGTCCGGACGTATGGGTCTGGGTATTTGAAAAGTAGCTCCACCTACTCTACGGCTTCGTACCTCTACGTGAGGCATCACGTTAGAAAGTGCGTCTTTCCACAATTCTAATGCGGTTTTTTCTTCGTCTTGATTTTTGGTATCTACAATGTCAATAGCATCATAAAATACTTTAAAAGCAACCGATTTTTTTCCGTCCCACATCAAGTTGTTTACAAAACGTGTAACCAACTGATCGTTAAATTTAGGATCTGGTAAAAGCGGTCTCTTTTTTGCTTGTCTTTTTCTCATGTCTTCGTGTTACAAAGTTTTAAATTACTTTTTAGGGCGTTTTGCTCCGTATTTAGATCTACGTTGTGTTCTTCCTTCAACACCGGCGGTGTCTAAGGCTCCACGAACAATGTGGTATCTAACTCCGGGTAAATCTTTAACCCTTCCGCCTCTAACCAATACTATCGAGTGCTCTTGTAGATTATGTCCTTCACCGGGGATGTACGCGTTTACTTCTTTACCATTTGTTAATCTAACCCTTGCTACTTTACGCATTGCAGAGTTAGGTTTTTTAGGTGTCGTAGTATATACACGAGTACACACACCTCTTCTTTGAGGACACGAATCTAAAGCAGCCGATTTACTCTTCTTGGTTATTTTGGCTCTTCCTTTTCGTACTAATTGTGAAATTGTTGGCATATAAACTGTTTATTATATAAAATACCCCTTTTTTAGGGTGTGCAAAGGTAGAAATATTTATTTATTATTCAAATATAGCTCTATAAATTTTTAAAACATTTTAATTTATAGTTGTTCTAAATATGAAAAACCATCTTGAAGCGTTAGTTTTACAAGAAATTTATAAAATAAATTTTGAATCAGAATGATTTGTTGTTAAAACTTCTTCTGATTGATTAAAATGAATTATAAAACTTTTAGATTTTAAACCAGATATTATTATTTTAGATATAATGA
>JALWYP010000445.1 GCA_026992695.1 Flavobacteriaceae bacterium | reverse complement strand
GTCTTTATATTGAACCGTCAACTAAAATCGATTACGATGCTGAAGTGTATATGTGGGTTAGGCAGAGTGAAGTTCAATCCGGATTAGATAAGCACTTATTCGAAACAACACAAAAGTGGATAAATACCATATGGCCTTTTAAAAAAGTAGCATATCCGGGAAGAGAAATTGATTGGCAAGAATGGAAAAAACAAAAATAATTCGGTTATCAAAAAAGTGTGAGTGCTATTCCTGCTAATTTAATTACATCATAATCCTCCCGTAATTATAAACATCACAATTAACATTTAAACTTACAATGTATTGTTTTAGAAACTCGACAATATTGCATTTTAAACTCAATTAAAACTTTCCGTTTTACTACCTAAATAATACCATAACATTTCTTACTTTTGCCAAGCCTAATTTTATAATTTTATTATAATGAACTTACACGAATATCAAGGAAAAGAAATATTAAATAGTTTTGGTGTGGAAATACAACGTGGAATTGTAGCCACTACACCCGAAGAAGCAGTTGAAGCCGCTAAGAAATTAACAGAGCAAACCGGTACAAAATGGTATGTTGTAAAAGCACAAGTACATGCCGGTGGAAGAGGAAAAGGAGGCGGTGTAAAACTTGCCAAAAGTTTGGAAGAGGTTAAAACCATTGCAGGTCAAATTATAGGAATGACGCTAATAACACCGCAAACCGGTGCAAACGGAAAAAAAGTACACCAAGTATTAATTGCAGAAGATGTGTATTATCCCGGCGATAGCGAACCCGAAGAATATTATATGAGTGTTTTGCTAAACCGCAGTAACGGAAAGAACATGATAATGTACTCTACCGAAGGCGGAATGGATATTGAAAAAGTTGCCGAAGAAACACCACACTTAATTTTTAATGAAGAGATAGATCCGGCATTGGGCATTTTGCCATTTCAAGCCAGAAAAATTGCATTTAATTTAGGATTAAGCGGAGCGGCTTTTAAGCAAATGGTAAAATTTGTTACAGCTCTTTCTACCGCTTATTCAAAAACAGATTCTTCGCTTTTTGAAATAAATCCGGTGCTTAAAACCAGTGACGACCGAATCCTTGCCGTAGATGCAAAAGTAACTTTAGACGACAATGCATTATTTAGACATAAAGATTATGCTGCACTTAGAGATACACGAGAAGAAAACCCAATTGAAGTAGACGCAAAAGCCGCCGGATTAAACTATGTAGATCTAGACGGAAACGTAGGCTGTATGGTAAATGGTGCCGGATTGGCAATGGCTACTATGGATTTAATTAAACAAGCCGGAGGCGATCCTGCCAACTTTTTAGACGTAGGCGGAACAGCAGATGCCGAACGAGTAGAAACTGCCTTCAATATTATTTTAAAAGACCCCAATGTAAAAGCCATTTTAGTTAATATATTTGGTGGTATTGTACGTTGCGATAGAGTTGCTCAAGGTATTATTGATGCTTATAAAAGTATTGGCAATATACCTGTTCCTATTATTGTAAGGCTGCAAGGAACCAATGCAGACATAGCTAAAGTACTAATTGAAAAAAGTGGGTTAAACGTTTATAGCGTAACCGAATTTCAAGAAGCTGCCGATAAAGTACAAGAAGTTTTACAAGAACTAGCATAACAAATTTTAAAAGGATTTTTTATAACACCCCTTTTTTATTATACGTATGGAAAATAATAATTTATCGTTACTTAGCGATTTGGTTTATATTGTAAAAGCAGATGGTAAGATAACCCAATCTGAATTGGATTTTTTAATGCGAATAGCTAAAAGAATGAATATTTCCACCGAGCAAGTAAAAGATTTGTTTACAAATCCGTTGCCAACTAAAACTAGTTTTACCGAAATAGAAAAGATAACGCAGTTTCAAAAAATGGTATTGTTAATGAATGTTGATGGCGAAACACATCCTAAGGAAATTGAAGCTATTAAAAACTATGGATTGGCTATGGGTATTAGACCTACGGTAATAGACCATGTTTTACTAAAAATGGAAGACTATCCGGATAAAATTATTCCGCCACAAGAACTTATACATCTTTTTCAGAAATATTATAATTAACCCTGTCAAAAAGTCGCTAACAACCAACAAATAGAGACAAAACGTCTTATATTGTTCTTTGGAGTATTTTTTGTTTGTAACACTTTGAAAAAAAAGTTTAACAAAATATACTAAAAAGATATGAAATCAGTTACTAATAGAAACCTTTGGTTACCCACATTATTTGAAGATTTATTAACTCAAAATGTAGTTAATCAAGAGCGTTTTACGGTTCCGGCAATTAACATTATCGAAAACGAAGATAATTTTAAAGTTGAATTAGCGGCACCGGGATTAAAAAAAGATAACTTCAAAATAGAGGTGGATAATAATAAGTTAACCATTTCTTCCGAAGTAAGTTCAGAAAAGATAAATAGTACTGTTAATTTTACTAGAAAAGAGTTTGATTTTTCGAGTTTTACACGTACTTTTGCACTTTCGGATAACATAAACACAGATGCTATAAAAGCTACTTATAAAAATGGTGTTTTAAGCATTACGTTACCTAAGAAAGAAGAAAAGAAAGACATTAAAAAAATGGTTGAGATTTCATAATTGAAATTTAATTTGGTTAGTTAGTTGATAATGCCACGCACTACTCAATCGGTGCGTGGTTTTTTTATGCTTATTCTTTTAGGTGTTCGGGTCTATTATCCGATTGTTTTAACGCATTGTTTAAAGCATTTAATTCTTCGGTAGTAAGATTACGCCATTGTCCTACCGGCAAATTACCCAATTTAATATTCATTATTCGAGTTCGTTTTAATGTAACCACATCATATCCAAGATATTCACACATTCTACGTATCTGTCTGTTGAGCCCCTGTATTAATGTAATTTTAAAAACATAACGGCTAATTTTTTCGACCTTACACTTTTTGGTTACTGTATCTAAAATAGGGACACCATTTGCCATTCGTTTTATAAAATCATCGGTTATTCTTCGGTCAACCTTAACAATATATTCCTTTTCGTGTCGGTTTCCGGCTCGCAAAATTTTGTTTACGATATCACCATCATTCGTCATTAACAACAACCCCTCGCTAGGTTTATCTAATCTTCCTATATGAAATATACGTTCTTTATGACCTATAAAATCAACGACATTTCCTTTTACCCTAGTGTCTGTGGTGCAAGTAATACCTACGGGTTTGTTAAGTGCTATATACACCATATTTTGAGTAGAAATAAGCGGATTGTCATCGACCAAAATTTCATCTTCGGGCATTACACGGTCTCCAAGTCCGGCAACTTTTCCGTTTACGGTTACTCTCCCCTGCTCTATTAGCGTGTCTGCTTTTCTTCTGGAGCAAAATCCACTATCGCTGATGGCTTTGTTTAATCGTTTCGAATCCGGATGATGCATAAGTATGAGGTGTTAGTTGTTAGGGTTGGTTAATGTTTCTAATTTATCTTTATAATTGGCGATTAAATCGCGTAGTTGTGCCGCTTTAATAAAATCTAATTCTTTTGCTGCTTTTTCCATTTCTTTTCGAGTTTTTCGGATTCGTTTTTCCAATTCGGTTTTAGAGAGGTATTCTGCTTCCGGTTCTGCAGCCAGATTGTTTAGCCTTTCAAAAGTATATTGTGTTTCTTTGGTTTTAGCTAGGACATTTTCCAACGATTTTTTTATTGCAGTAGGTGTAATATTGTGTTTTAAATTATAGGCAATTTGTTTTTCTCTTCTGTAGTTGGTCGCATCGATGGTTGCTTGCATACTTTTGGTAATTTTATCGGCATACATAATTGCTTTTCCGTTAAGGTTACGAGCTGCTCTACCTACTGTTTGAGTAAGCGATCGGGTGCTTCGTAAAAAACCCTCTTTGTCTGCGTCTAATATAGCCACTAACGATACTTCGGGTAAATCTAAACCTTCTCTTAAAAGGTTTACTCCTACCAAAACATCAAACAATCCCAAACGCAAATCGTGCATAATTTCCACTCGTTCTAAGGTATCTACATCGCTGTGGATGTACCTACATCTTACTTGTATCCGAGTGAGGTATTTGGTGAGTTCTTCTGCCATTCGTTTGGTAAGTGTGGTAACTAAGACACGTTCGTCTTTTTCTACTCGCAGTTGTATTTCTTCAAGCAAATCGTCTATCTGGTTTAAACTTGGGCGTACTTCAATGGGTGGGTCTAGCAATCCGGTAGGACGAATAATCTGTTCTACATACACGCCTCCGCATTTTTCCAGTTCATAATCTGCCGGAGTTGCACTGATGTAAATCACCTGATTTTGCATAATTTCAAATTCATCGAACTTTAACGGGCGGTTATCCATTGCTGCCGGAAGCCGGAAACCGTATTCTACTAAGTTTTCTTTTCGAGAACGATCGCCTCCGTACATTGCAGAAACTTGAGGTATTGAAACGTGACTTTCATCTACAATCATTAAGTAATCATCAGGGAAAAAATCTAACAAACAAAAAGGACGCGTTCCGGGTTTTCGTTTATCGAGATATCGAGAATAATTTTCAATTCCGCTGCAATAGCCCAGTTCACGTATCATTTCCAAATCAAAATTGGTACGTTCTTCCAATCGTTTTGCTTCTAGGTGTTTGCCTATTTCTTTAAAATACGTTATTTGTTTTACCAAATCATCCTGAATTTCTTTAATGGCATCTTGTAAAATATCGGGTGAGGTTACAAACATATTAGCCGGATAAATGGTAAGCCGCTCGTAGGTTTCTATAATTTCGTTCGTTTGTGCTTTAAACACTTCAATTTCTTCTATTTCATCGCCAAAAAAATGAATTCGATACGGGTCGTCCGCATAGCTTGGAAAAACAGAAACGGTATCTCCTTTAATTCGGAAACTACCCGGGTGAAAATCGGCTTCGGTTCGAGAATACAAACTTTGCACCAAGCGGTGTAATAATTTGGTTCTGGAAATAGTTTGCCCTACTTCCAAATCAATTACATTTTTTTTAAACTCGGTTGGATTCCCAATACCATATAAACACGATACCGATGCAACTACAATGATATCGCGTCGTCCCGAAAGTAAGGAAGATGTTGTGCTTAATCGCATTTTTTCGATTTCTTCATTAATCGATAAATCTTTTTCGATATACACACCACTGGTAGGAATATAGGCTTCAGGTTGGTAATAATCGTAATATGAAACAAAATATTCTACAGCGTTATTGGGAAAAAATTGCTTAAACTCTGAGTATAACTGCGCTGCCAATGTTTTATTATGCGCCAAAACCAAGGTAGGTCGTTCTACTTTTTGTATAACATTTGCAACCGTAAATGTTTTTCCGCTACCTGTTACTCCTAATAAAGTTTGATATTTTTCACCGGAAAGCACTCCTTTTACCAACTGATTTATGGCTTGAGGTTGGTCACCCGTGGGTTTAAAACCGGAAACAATGCTGAATTTCACTTAAATTTATTTGTTTTAAACAAAACTACGGAAAACTCTCTTTAACTCTAGTAAAGTTTAAAACTTTGTTGGAGTTAAAATTTGCACTAACTCCTTCTAGGCTCCATTTTAAGATTTACCATTACCTCACCGTTAATAATTAATCTGATATAATAAACAGGATCGTTATAGGTTTCCATATCGAATGCATATTTAAATTCGTGCTCACCTGCTTCTTGATTTGGATTGTTATAAAGCTCTCTAACAATAATGTTTTGTTCGTTAAACAAACCCATAGTAATGTTTGAATTTTTATGTATATTGTATTTAAATTTTCCCACAAGACTGCTATGTTTTGAAATGGTCTTTTGGTAATAAGTTTTGTATTTACTAGGTTTTAACTCCGGATATGGAAGTCCCAACAAATCAGAAACATATTTTTGATAATAATGTGAATTGGTTTCATCAAAACCATCAATTTTTTCAATTGGGTATTTGTCTGTCAATGACCAAACTGCATATTGTCCAATAGTATTGAAACTATTGTTTTTCTCTATTTCGGAAGTTAATTTTACTAAGTTTTCAGAAGCCATTTCGCCCAAATGAAAAGTATCTCTTTCACTTGAAGCTGCGTTGTTTTCTTGAATACACATTCCGAATAATTTTTTTTCTAAAGACTGAAATGGTCGCAACGCAATCATATCTTCTCGGGTGATGATAATATCTTGAATTTCTGTTGAATCTGAAACAAACCTCTGTCCATTCGGAATTTTTAAAACAATATATTTGTTGGTTTTATTGGTTATTTTAATTGAAATTGGCTGGTAATAATGGGGACTTACCGGATTACCAATAGCCTTAAAATGAATGATGTTTTTTTCTACTGCTGTCTTTATATCATAGGTTGAAATTGGGGGTTTATTAGCCGAAATTAAAAAAATAAATGATAAAAAAAGAAGAAATAGTCTCATGAAATGTGAATTAATAGTTTTTTAAATAACGTAAAAACTACAGTAATCGTATCCTGGAGGATGTTAATGACAAGTATTTAAATAATCACACTTCTATAGTTTTTAGGACTTTTCTTCTTTATTAAAATACACCAAGTAATAGTACATTTGTTTTTCTTCGTCCCAGCCCTTTTCTACAAAACGTTCGGCACTTTCGGGGTTAATAAAATCGAGTTTAATTTGAATATTAGTATCCAAGTTTATCACATTTTTAATCTTTTTTCTGGCAGCAGTTACAGCAGTATTGGCAATAGGAAACGTGGTAAGATCTTCGATTTTATAGCGTGGTGCACGCTCTTCTTTATAGTTTTTAAATTCGGGAATAAGTGCAGGGTTTTCGATTACTTCATTAAGAAATCCGGTTTCTTCAAACTCATCATTCTTGGCAAAATGATTTACAGCACGATTCATAAACAGTACTTCTTCTTTTTTATCTTCGGCTGGAAGTACTACATTTTTAGCAAAATCTTGGCAAAATTTTAAGTAGTTTTTTGTAAAAAAATTATCGTCTGCAAATACTTCCACGCCTAGAAAAGATTCTAACCAATAGCGCGTATCATAGCGATTACTATCAATAGATAAAATTTTATACCCTTCTTCTTTTTCTGTGTTAAATATCAGGCAACCTTTATCGAGTTTACTTAAATTAACACCGCTTTGCAAAAAGGCTTCCAGTTGGTTTTCTTTTTCGGAAAATTGAAGAAATTCTTGTTTGATTTCAGATTTAAAAACACCCAAAACATCTACTTTTTCATTATCTACCTGAATGTTTTCAAAATGCACAACATATACTTCGCCTCCTTTTATGTGAGGATGTGTGGATTGATTGTATAAATGCGAAGTGATTTCGCTACTTATTTTATGCGTTTCTTCGGGATTTAAAAAAACTTTTGAAGCCAATTGGTACATGGTGTGAAACTCTAAATCGGCATCATGATGAAATTTATAATAATTTTCTTCTTTATCTCTAAAGGGTTTTAAAAAATACTCTTTTAGCAACGGTGTCATTTCATCGTCGGGGTTAAAAGCTTTTTCTGAAAGTACTATTGGTTCGTTGTTGCTTTTGTTTCCTACTTTATGAATAGTAATAGAAGTAATATGTGCGCCATAAAGGTTTATCATAGTATTATTTTTTCTGAAAATTAGTATTTAAATGATTTAAACTTTTACATTAAAAAGAAGCCAAAAATACAGTAATAAATTGAAGTAATTCTGTACTTTATAAGTAAGTTATTAAAAACTTTTAATTGAAATTTACACACCAAAATAGTTTTAATGTAACCATTTGATTTAGAAACCCAATTCCCTTTCAATCTCTTCCATTTCAATTATATCACCGGCTTCGAGGATGGTTGGCACAACAACTAATTCATCTGGGATAGCATCTAAAGAAACGCTATTGGTAACCAATACAAACGATTTTTTATTGGCTCGATGCGTATTCGATACCGGAAGAAACAGTAGCAATTCTTCAGGCGAAATTGAATCGTATTTTTGTAAATCTACCACTATATTTACAATACTAAATTTTTGAGGAATTTTTTTGTTTAAATAAGATGCAAAATCTGAAACATCATTTTTTTCATCTTTTAATATATGATATGTTTCTTCTTTTTTAACGATCATCGTGTTTCATTTTTGAAGCTAAAAGATACAAAACCGCCATACGTATGGCAACACCGTTTTCTACTTGGTTTAAAATAATTGCCTGCTTGCTATCTGCTACATCACTTGTTATCTCTACTCCTCTGTTTATGGGTCCGGGGTGCATTATAACAATTTCTTTATCTAACGATTCTAAGAGTGATTTATTTAAGCCAAACTGCTGGGTGTATTCTCTAGTAGTTGGAAAATAGCTTATTTCCATCCGTTCGTTCTGAACGCGTAACATATTAGCTACATCACACCAGTTTAAGGCTTTCTTTAAATTTGTTTCTACCCGCACTCCTAATTCACCTATGTATTTAGGAAGAAGTGTTTTGGGTCCGCAAACCATCACTTCGGCTCCTAATTTTTGAAGCGCAAATATATTAGAAAGTGCCACTCTAGAATGTAAAATATCACCTACAATTACCACTTTTTTACCAGCTACATCGCCTAATTTTTCTCTAATAGAATAGCAATCCAGCAAAGCCTGTGTGGGATGCTCGTGTGCGCCATCTCCGGCATTAATAATACTGGCGTTTACATGTTTTGCTAAAAATATTCCGGCTCCGGGGTTCGGGTGGCGCATTACCACCATATCTACTTTCATCGATAAGATATTGTTAACCGTGTCTACCAAGGTTTCACCTTTTTTAACCGAAGATGAAGCAGCTGAAAAATTAATAACATCTGCCGAAAGTCTTTTTTCGGCAAGTTCGAAAGAGAGTCGTGTGCGAGTACTATTTTCAAAAAAAAGATTGGCAATGGTGATATCTCGAAGCGAGGGAACTTTTTTAATAGAGCGATTGATTATTTCTTTAAAATGGTCTGCTGTTTCAAAGATAAGTTCTACATCCTTTTCTGTAATGTATTTAATACCTAATAAGTGATTTACACTTAATTCGCTCATAGTTTTTATTTTGTTTTTACTAAATATACAACATCTTCATTGTCATTTTCTTTCCAACATACTTTTACTTTTTCACCGTTTATAGCATCTACTTGTCTTCCTCTGTAGTCGGGCTGAATGGGTAAATGCCGGCTAAAACGTCTATCGATGAATGTGAGTAATTCTATTTCCAGAGGTCTTCCAAAAGATTGTATTGCCGTTAATGCCGCACGAATACTTCTTCCGGTATAAAGCACATCGTCTATAAAGACTACTTTTTTGTTTTCAACAACAAAGTTTATTTGTGTACTACTAGCTTCTAAGGGTTTTTCGCTTCGTCTAAAATCGTCTCTAAAAAACGTAATATCTAAATACCCTAATTTAATGTCTTTAATTTGGTAGTCACTTTTTAAAAGTTGCGCCAGTCTGTCTGCTAAATAAATACCTCTGGGTTGCAACCCAATTAATACGGTATTACTAAAATCGTCATGATTTTCGATTAATTGACAAGCCAAACGGTGTAATGCAATTTCAACTTCTTTTGCATTGAGTAACACTTTTTGGCTCATAAGGAAAGTTTCAAACGTTTGTTCAAAGGGCAAAAATAGTATTTTTTTTTCAATAAAAAAGCCCTTTGCAAAATAACAAAGGGCTTATACTATGATATAAGGATGGATTTATTATTTTCCGTCCATCTTATCTTTCAATTCTTGTAATTTTTGATTGGCATCACCAAGTGTTGGTTTTGCTTCCTCAATAGCTTTGGCTTGTTTTTTAGCTGCTGCTTTTACAATTTTTGCTTCTTCTTCTTTATGGATTACCATATGCGAAGCCACCACTTTTTTGAATTCTTTATTAAATTCAATTATTTGGAATTCGGCTTCTTCTCCTTTTTTAAGTTTGGTGCCGTCTTCTTTTTCAAGGTGACGTGTAGGTACAAAAGCTGTTATGTCATCATTAAAGACAACAGTGGCTCCTTTATCTACAATCTCTGCAATAGTTGAAGTGTGTTTTGTTCCCACTGCAAATTCATCTTGATATTTATCCCAAGGGTTTTCGGTTGTTTGTTTGTGACCTAAGCTTAGCTTGCGTCCTTCAACATCAAGTTCAAGAACCACTACATCTAGTTCATCACCAACATTGCAGAACTCGCTTGGGTGTTTTATTTTTTTAGTCCAAGAAAGGTCGCTAATATAAATTAAACCGTCTATTCCTTCTTCTAATTCTACAAAAACACCGAAGTTAGTAAAGTTACGTACGATTCCTTTATGTTTAGAACCAACAGGATACTTTTTAGTAATATCTGTCCAAGGATCCGGCGTAAGTTGTTTGATACCTAAAGATATTTTTCTGTCTTCTTGATCAATTGTTAAAACAACAGCTTCAACTTCATCGCCAACTTTCACAAAATCTTGTGCACTTCTTAAATGAGTAGACCAAGACATTTCACTTACGTGAATAAGTCCTTCTACACCTTCGGCAACTTCAATAAAGGCTCCATAATCGGCAATTACAACTACTTTTCCTTTTACTTTATCACCAACTTTAAGTTTATCGCCTAGTGCTTCCCAAGGATGTGCAGTTAATTGTTTAAGACCTAACTGAATACGAGTTTTTCCTTCATCAAAATCAAGGATTACCACATTTAATTTTTGATCTAATTCTACAATTTCGTTCGGGTGGTTAATTCGAGACCAAGAAAGGTCTGTGATATGAATTAGACCGTCAACACCTCCAAGGTCAACAAATACACCATAAGAAGTAATGTTTTTAACTACTCCTTCCAGTACTTGTCCTTTTTCAAGCTGACCAATAATTTCTTTCTTTTGTTCTTCAATATCTGCTTCGATAAGTGCTTTATGCGAAACAACAACGTTTTTAAATTCGTGGTTAATCTTAACTACTTTAAATTCCATTGTTTTTCCTACATACATATCGTAATCACGAATAGGCTTCACATCGATTTGCGAACCGGGTAAGAATGCTTCTATACCAAATACATCTACAATCATACCTCCTTTGGTGCGACATTTTACGTATCCGTTAACAATAGTACCTTCTTCGTGAGCTTTATTTACTCGTTCCCAAGCCTTAATAACACGTGCTTTACGATGCGATAACACCAATTGTCCTGTTGCATCTTCGCGAACATCGATAAGTACTTCTACCTTATCTCCTACTTTTAAATCGGGGTTGTATCGAAATTCATTAAGTGATACAACACCTTCAGATTTAGCATTGATATCAATTATTACATCTCGATCGGTAATGCGTACTACGACTCCTTCTACCACTTCGTTATCAAGCGTATCTACAAAATTCTCTTCAACAAGTTTTTCAAATTCTTCTAATTTTCCTTCATCTACTGCTTCGATACCTTCTTGGTAGTTCTCCCAGTTAAATTCTTTTAAAAATTTTTCGGGGTCTCTTTCTTTTAACGAAAGTTCTTTTTCCGGTTGCGCTACCGCAACTTCTTGTACTTCTTCAACAGCAACCTCTTTCTCTTTAGTTTCGGGTGCTTTTGTTTGTTTTTCTTCAGCCATATGCTAAAATTACATTTTTAAGAGCAAGCTCTTAAATAGTTTTGTTTGTATTCTGCGAATTTTCAAGAATTTAAGTGACTCGTTCACAGAAGGATTTGTTATGTTTTTTATAATTTCCTTTTATTCTTGATGCATCACTAAAAGGAGGGCGCAAAATTACGCCTTATTTTTTGATTTTCAAAGGGTTTTTATTTTCAGTATTACAAGACCGGCTATTTGGCTATAGATTTGGGATTGATGATTTATTCGAAAGTGAATTTATTCGATTGATGATTGGTATTCGAGCCTGTCTACCAACAGGTAGATATTCAACTTGTTGAATGTATCGAGAATACCGAAAATGATGATTTTTTCGATTGGGGATTGATGATTTTTTCAACTCACCCCTCAAACCTCACCACCTCACGCAACTGAAGACTGCCTACTGAAGACTGCCTACTGAAGACTGCCTACTGGAAATTGAGTATTTATCCTTCGCTTCTTTGCCTAGGCTAAAAATCAATTTGTATCTTTGCAAAAAGAAAGAACACTATGCTAAAAGCCGGAGTAATAGGTGCCGGACACCTGGGGAAAATTCATTTAAAACTTCTTAACGCCTCTCATAAGTACGAATTAATGGGATTTTATGATGC